>JBBSHK010000145.1:0-7191 GCA_038253185.1 Anaerolineae bacterium
AGGCGGAAAGACCGCGCTCGCGTTGAAAGACGAGATAGCCGCGTACGTCAAGCGGTTTGAGAGATTCGAGTTCGAGCGGGTCCCGGTCGAGCCACCGAGCGAATTTGGTCAAGTGCCAGCGCGCCATTGAGAGCGTTTTGGCAGAGAGATTTTCGGATTGTTTAGCGATCAGATAACCGTCGAGGGCGATAGAGAAGCGCATCGTTGGTCTGCGGGAGTAGTACAGCGGTAGCACGTATCCTTGCCGCAGGGAGACGTACTATAAAATAGAAAAGGTCAACGGAAGTGAACCGTTGACCGTAAGGGTGGGCAAAACAAGCTTGTTTCACCCGAGTCTTTTCTATCAAGCGGGAGACGGGATTCGAACCCGCGACCTTCTCCTTGGCAAGGAGACGTACTACCGCTGTACTACTCCCGCAGACACTGCGCCACATATTATATGCACTTACTTTTTACTGTCAAGTAAAAGGTGAGAAAATTTTGAAAGACGATTCTTGAAACAAAAAAGAGGAGCGATCAATCACTCCTCCGTAACCACGGTACAAATCCGTTTTAGAACGCGACTTGACACCCGGCAAATGCGTTTGATTATGCCGATACGCGATGTCACGAACTTTTTCGCACCAATCAGTAATCCTTAGTGCGCTGAACTCAGCCAAAGCCCCGCTACAAAAATCATTGTAAGCACCAGAGCATAAGTGAAATAATAGGCTCGCATTTTTCCTCCTACTGTGAATCGCACTTGTACTCATTCTGCTCCAAACGCGGCGAACTTACATCCGTCAACCTGCCAATTCTTAATAGGTCACACGGTTGAAAATCCACTATGTTGCTAAACAGTTCTGGAAAAGGTTTTCAGATGGTAGGGTTGGAGAGTAGGGGCATCAAAACACATCGGGGCATACGACCTGCCAAGTCGTATGCCCCGATGTTGATTCATTATTTTTGGGATGTGTGATTACGGTGCTGTATTCGGCTGCGCGCCTGCCGTGGCTGCCCGTGTCGCCGTGGCTTGAGTTGGCGGTGGTTGTGTCGCTGGAGGCTGCGTTGGCGCTTTGGTCGTTGGCGGCGGCTGCGTCGGCTTGGGTGTATTCCGTGGCGGCTGTGTCGGTGCCGGCTGTGTCGGTTGCGGTGGCTGCGTCGGTTGCGGTGGCTGTGTCGGTTGTGGCGGCGCCGTCGGCAAAACATTATTATCGATGATCACGCGCACCTGATCCTGTGTGACATTGCCGTTCGTGTCGTTTACGGTCAGTCGGATCACGTATTGCCCGTCGGGCACGCGGCGTGTGTCGAATCGCGCCAGTTCGGTGCGATTCGGCTGAGGTGCATTGCCCTCACCAATGGGCGCCCATTGTCCGCCGTTATTGCTAATCTCGATCACATAGTTCGCAAAGTTCGGCACGCTC
Organism: Anaerolineae bacterium; assembly: GCA_038253185.1. Classification (GTDB taxonomy): domain Bacteria; phylum Chloroflexota; class Anaerolineae; order UBA4142; family SHND01; genus JBBSHK01. The sequence continues at coordinate 1,407 of JBBSHK010000145.1, forward strand.
GCCTGACCCATAATGCGAATCACACCACTGATGGTCTGACCATCTCTCGGACTGGTAATGTGTACGTCGAGCGGAATGGTTGTCGTCGCCGTCGCCTCGGGTGTAGCAGTGCCCTCCGGTGTTGCCGTCACCGGGGCGCAGTTGCTTGGCTCGGTCGGCGGCGCGGGATAGCCGTGCGCATTGCCCCACGCAACTACTTTATCGTACGGCAGCACCGGGTCTTTGTGCAATTTCGCGAAAACTTTTTCCTCGACATTTTCCGGCGGACAATTTTCGTTCGCCAGCTTGCCGTTGGTCTTGTCAATCTTGAGCTTGACCCAAACATCGTCCTTTTCTTTCGGCGCTTGCTCGGACACAAAAATTTCGGTGTGCCGATGGGGGCAGAGCTCGGTGGCGAGAAGACCCGACTCGTCACATACTTCGGCGCGCACGAGACCTTGCGGCGCCGGGAAATCGTGCGGCGCGATTCCTTTGAACGGCGCGATTTCTTTGTACACGCGCTCGATCACATTGTGCCAAATGGGGGCGGCGCCCGTCACACCTGAGACATCTTTCATTGGACTGTTACGCGGATCTCCCACCCACACACCCAGCACGAATTCGGTCGTCCCGCCCATCGTCCAGTTGTCCTTGAAATCATTGGTCGTGCCGGTTTTTACAAAAGTCGGACGCGAGGTTTTCAAGGGGCTGTTCGCGCCAAACTCCATCACGCGCGCGTTATTGTCGGAAAGAATGCTCTGGATCAAATAGGCGTGACGCGGGTCGAGCGCTTTTTCGGGCTGCGGTTTATTCTTGGTGTCGAGATCATACAGCACCTGCCCCTGCCCATTCACAATTTTTTTCCACGGCGTCAGCGGCACGCGCTGTCCACCATTGGCGAACACCGCATACGCGCCGGTGTGCTCGACCAGTTTTACTTCACCGCCGCCGAGCGTCAGCGACAGACCATAGCGGCTCGGATCGGTAAAGCTGGTAATGCCCATTTTGTGCGCCGTCGCGATCATTTCCTTCACGCCGACAAAGTACAGCGTCTTGACCGCGGCGATGTTGAACGAATTGCCCAGCGCGAGCCGCACCGGTACGATGCCGTGGTCTTTCAAATCATAGTTGATGGGGATGTACGGCGGCTGACTGCCATTTGGAAATTCGGTCTTGATGTCGAGAATCGGCGTCGCCGGCGTCCACCCTTTTTCAAACGCGGTCACATAGTTCATCGGCTTGATCGATGAGCCGGGCTGGCGCAAGCGATTCGCGACATTCACCTGTCCATCAATGCTCTTGTCGTTAAAGTCCACACTGCCAAGCATCGCGTAGATTTCGCCCGTCTGCGGATTCACTGCGACTGCCGCCGCGCTTTTCACATTCTTGTCCTTCAAGGTCGCAACCTGTTTGCGCGCTTCGTCCTCGACGATTTTTTGAATTGCCGGATCGAGCGTGGTGTAGACTTGCAGTCCGCCTTTGTAGACCACCTCGGGACCGTATTCGGCTTCGAGTTGTGAGCGCACATAATCGACAAAGTGCGGCGAGACCAGCGCGCTGCCGATGTTGCAGTTTTTGGTAAAGTCATCCGAGTGCAGCCGCTTGTCGGTTTCAGCCGCCGCCGCCTTTGCCTGATCTTCCGTGATAAAGTTTTCCTTTTGCATTAGGTCGAGCACGGTCTGTTGCCGGTCGAGCGCGGCATCGGGGTTTTCACACGGATCGTATAGGGATGGCGCTTGTGGGAGTCCCGCCAGCAAAGAGGCTTCCGCCAGATTGAGTTGGCTGACATCTTTTTTAAAATAGGACTGCGACGCGGCTTGAATGCCGTACGACAGGTTGCCGTAAGGAATGGTGTTCAGATAAAACGCGAGAATCTGGTCTTTGCCATAGCGGCGCGAAATTTCGTACGCGAGAATCGCTTCGCGAATCTTGCGCTGAAAAGTCGGCTCGTTAGTCAGCAAGGTGTTCTTGACCAATTGCTGCGTGATGGTTGAGCCGCCGACCGCCGCGCGATGATAGCGCACATCGTAATAAATCGCGCGCGCGATGCCACGCACGTCCACGCCGGGGTTGGTGTAAAAGCTCGGGTCTTCGGTCGCGATGGTTGCTTGCTTCAAAACCGTTGGAAGTTTTTCAGGTCCGACGATGGTGCGCTTGCCGCCGCTCTGATCGAAAATTTCAAACAGCAAACCATTGTTGCGGTCGTAAATCTTGGTGGACTGGTCAATCTTCACCGACGCCAATTGTTCCGCGGGCGGCAGTGAGCCGGCGAGCGTAAAGTAAATCCCGACCGCCGCGACCGCCCCAACCACGAGCAAGACCGCGAACGCGACCATTCCCCAGACCAGCGCGCGCGTAAACCAAAAACCGCAGCCGCGGCGCGGTGGTGCGGGTCTCTGGATCGGTCGTCCCAACTGCGGGGCACCAGCACGCGCCGACGTCGCCGCCGGGCGAGGCGTGTACTCAAACCCGGGCGGCGGTGGTGGATTATTTGGATTCTGACTCATTTGAAAAAAATACCGTCCTTCTAAAAAATATCAAATATAAACTTATCGCAATCAACGCCGCAGCTCTACCGAATTTGCGCGCGTAATGAAATCGATGTGTTCGGGTTTGCCTAACTCGGTTTTGGGGATGCGTTGTAATAAATGGTGGGCTTGCGGTGATGAGACGTTGGAAGCAGCACAAAAGTTCCAGCAGCTCATCTCAAAAATGAAATTTCTTGACGGCAATTGCGCCGCGCTTTGATTTTGGTTTGTGCTCTCCTGCTGAATCGGGTTTTTGAGATGAGCTGAGATCGACGCGGGTGCTAATATGCAACTCTTTCTCGCGTGTGTTCAATCCATCTAACGACATCCTGACACGTTCGTTACAAAAGCGTTGTGTTCCTTACCCGTCGTGAGCAGTGTCGCCATACTGCTTTTGCTCACACTGACCACCGGCTGCCGTTAAATGAAATAACCTTGGAAGGAGATTTAAAAATTATGCGCAGGAATTTTAGCGCGGTGCAATGGTTTCTCATCGCTATCGCCGCGGTAGTTTTTCTCTGTTGCGTCGGGCTGGTAATCTTCCCCGGACTACAGCGTACCTTTACGGGCAATTCCCCGGGCACGGTCCCGCGCTCGGGTGGGCTCACGCCCAACCCAATGTCATTGAATCACGCGGATGGCAATCAATCTACGGTCGTGCAGTCTGGCACCACTTTTATTATATCCACGAAATAATCAGCACGTACGGTGTGAAAAATAAAAATGTCGCAAACTCTTTGCGACATTTTTATTTTTCACTTGTGATTCCTAGCCTCTCACGAGTTGAGCCGGCGCGCGCCGCGCGAATAATTTCACCAGAACCAAACCGACGATAAAGCCGCCAATGTGCGCGAGAAACGCCACACCCCCGCCGCCGCCCGCTTGCGCCGACGTCACCGAGCCAATCTCGCTAAAGAGTTGTAGCACGAACCAGAACCCGATCAGCACCAGCGCGCTGACGCGCGTGGCATACGCGCCGCCGACAAAGCCGACCGTGCGAATCGCGTCGTTCGGAAATTCGAGAATGAATCCGCCGAGCACGCCGGCAATCGCGCCGCTCGCGCCGAGATTCGGCACCATTGAAGTTGGATCGGCAAGAATCTGAGCGGCATTCGCGGCGAGTCCACAAATCAAATAAAAGATGGTGTACGGGATCGAGCCCATCACGTCTTCGAGATTCGGTCCGAATACCCACAGATAGATCATATTGCCAAAGATATGCTCAAAGCCCGCGTGCAAGAACATCGCGGTAAAAAGTGTGATCAATGCGACGCCGTGCGTCACGTTGTTCGGAATCATCGCGTACTGCAGCGTGAACTGGTCGCCGCCGAGGAACTCGAGAATGAACACGAGAATATTTAGTCCGATGATGAGATAAGTCGCGATCGGCAAGTGTGTAGGTCGGCGACTCTCATCCGCCAGTGGTAACATCGTCCGCCTCCTTTAAAAATGTCATCCGCGAAATAACACGAAACAAAATTTGTATGCTCAATCGTTATGCTGATATTTTTCTATAACGATGTCGAGGCTAAAACTCGCGCGGCGGGATTAGCCGATCAACACCAGCATCAAATCATTCACGTTCGTGTTCGTCGGTCCTGTGATAATCAAATCATCGAGCGCCTGGAAAAAATGGTACGAATCATTATTATCCAGAAATTCGCTCGCGTCGAGACCGCGTACCCGCGCTCGTTCAACTGTGCTGCCGTCGGCAATCGCGCCCGCCGCATCGGTGGGACCATCTGTGCCATCGGTGCCCGCGCACAATAACAAAATATCTTCCGCGCCCTCCAATTCGCGCGCGGCGGCGAGTGCCAACTCTTGCGCGCGTCCACCTTTGCCGTGACCGCGAATCGTCACTGTCGGCTCACCACCCGCGAGGAGACAAATCGGCAGTGGATTCGCGCGCGCGGTCTTTTCCTTCGCGGCGCGCGCGAGGGATTCGCCAATGATACGCGCTTCACCTTGCATCTGCGTCGAGAGAATCTGCGCGAGGTAACCGCGCTCACGCGCGGCTTCCGCTGCCGCGCGGCACGCGGTGGAATTATCCGCGAGGATGATATTGTTCACGCGCGCAAAGAGCGGATCATTCGGCTTGGGTGTATCCGCGATTTCGCCGCGCAGCCCGCGTTCAAGATGCGCCACAATCGAGGCGGGAATTTTTTCGCGCAGCTCATATTTTTGAATTACCGCGAGCGCCTCGGTGTAGGTGGACGAATCGGGCGCGGTCGGTCCCGAGGCGATCACATCGAGTGGTGAACCCAAGACGTCAGAAAGAATCAGCGAAACGACTGACGCGGGTTGCGCGTGGCGCGCGATGCCGCCACCCTTGACCTGCGATAGATGTTTTCGCAGTGCGTTCAATTCATTGACCGTCGCGCCGCTTTTCAACAGGGCATTCGTCAACGCGCGAAAATCGTCGAGTGATATGCTTTCAACGGGCAGTTCGAGCAGCGCCGAGCCGCCGCCGGAGAGCAGACACAGCACGAGGTCGTCGGGTTCCAAATCCCGCAGCAGTTGTACAATCTCCCGCGTCGAACGCGCGCCATTCTCATCGGGCAGCGGATGTCCCGCTTCGTTCAATTTTATTTTGCGCGTTGAGCCGGTGTGATCGTACTTGACCGTGACCGCGCCCGCGACAACCTTATCTCCGAGCCGGTCTTCAACCGCCTGCGCCATTGGCGCACCCGCTTTGCCCGCGCCGATCACAATCACGCGCCCGCGCGCGAGATCGTATGCGCGCCCGTTCACGCGCAGGGTGTCGTCCTCGCGCGCCAACGCGCGCACCACGTCCTCATACGGATTCGCCGCATCCAGTGCCGCGCGAAAAATCGCGAGCGCGTCGTCACGCAATTCAGAGGGCGTTGTCATTCCTTGTGCGCGACAAAAAGTCCCGAGTCTTTGGTGATATGAATCGCGCCGTGCGCTTTGATTCGCTCTGCCACAAACTGGCTGAACTCCCATCGTTGTTCGCTCGTGATGGCAGCGCCAAAGAGCCCAGAGAAAACGTAAGCGACCAGCGGCTCCGACTCTGTCACTTCAAGCGCGTCCTCATAGCGCCGCATCTCAACCGAGGTGAACCATTTCGAGAGTTCGCCGAAACCATTCTCCAAACTGAACGACAAGCTACTCGGGGCAAAGCCAGCGACGCCAAACTGCGCGAGCAACTCTGCCAGCTCGCGCAGATGTGACGCGCCGTTGGTCGCGGCATAGACGCGACCGCCGGGTACGAGCACGCGCTGAATTTCAGAGAATGCCTCGTCACGATCGGGCACGTG
>JBBSHK010000146.1:0-7176 GCA_038253185.1 Anaerolineae bacterium
AATTATTGGAAGAAGCGCGGCGCGTGGCACAAGAAATTTTCGAGCGCGACCCTGAACTGAAAAAGCCGGAGCATCAACTGCTGAAACAAAAGGTAAACATTTTCTGGCGAGGCGAAGGGGACTTGAGCTAGCCGAATGGTCGGATGGATTTCGAACTGGTCAGCACGATCAGCGACATCGAAATAAAAGCCGTTGGCAGTTCGATTCGAGAATATCGCTCCTTGCAAAATCGTTTTGAGCAAGGTCGCTGGCGGAAACTTAAAGGCGTTGCCATAGTCAAACTATCAGATGGCTCCATCCGTCGCGCGGAAGTACATTGGTACGAAGCGCACGGCATCGACAAAGTGCGGATGAAGATCAAACGGTATCTGGACTGACGACGATGCACGAACTTGGCGATAAACCACGTTTCGTTGTTTGCGTGAACAATGGCGGCTATGTGGACGACCTGAAAGTGCGAACCGTTTATCAGATACTGCCTGATGAATCTGCCGCGAAAAGCAATTATCTTCGTGTGATTGATGAAACAGGCGAGGACTATTTGTATCCTGCGGTCTATTTTGTGCCAAGCGAAGCAGAGGAAATATTACTGGCGGCGCATTGAGATTTTGGCGCTCGCCTGACGAAGATAGCGTATTTTGAATTTCCGATTTCGCATTGAGTCGATTAATCTGCGGTCTGCCGTCTGCTTTCTGCAAAATGACCATCGCCATCTATCCCGGCTCGTTCGATCCAATTCACAATGGACACATTGACATAGCGCGACGCGCCGCGCGCTTGTTCGAAAAATTAATTTGGGCGGCGTACGACCGACCCTTGAAGAATTTGCTGTTCGGTGAAACGGAACGACTCGCGTTTATGCGCGAAGCCGCGCACGATGTTTCGAATATTGAAGTCCGTTCGTATCACGGTTTGACGGTACAATTTGCGCGGCAAGTCGGCGCACGCGCGATTGTGCGAGGCTTGCGCGTCACGTACGATTTTGAGATAGAATACCAGATGGCGTTGACCAACGCGCAGCAGGCGGAAGAAATCGATACGGTCTGTTTGATGACGAGCGCGCGCTATGCGTTTGTGAGTTCCAGCATTTTGAAAGAGATTGGTCTCGCCGGTGGTGACATTAGCGAGATGGTGCCGCCGTACGTCGCACGTTCGCTAATTCAGCGGCTCGCCACCCTCGGCGAAGATCGCGGCGACAAGGTAAAAATGGTTTCGTTGCAAGAATAAACCTGACGGAGTATGGAGGACGAACGACGAAAAACTATTATTTGCTCCCGTCGTTCGTCAACCGTCGTTCGTCATTGGCGAAAGGGGATGATCAACATCGATATTCTATACCTCGTTGACCGTTTGGAGGCAGCCATTAACAAGGGGTTCGTCGTGCCCTTTAGCTCCAAGCGCATGATTGATGAAGACGAATGCCTGGACATCATTGACCAGATGCGTATCGCCATTCCAGAAGAAATTCGGCAAGCGCGGCGCGTGACGCAGGACAAGGAGCGTCTGCTTGCACAAGCAAAGGAAGAGGCAGACCGCGTGGTCGCGCTGGCAAAAGAGGAAGCCGCGCGTTTGACCAATATGCATGAGGTCGCGCGAGCGGCACAAGACCGCGCCCTGCTGATTCAGAGACAAGCCGAAGCCGAGGCGCACACGACTCGCAGCGGCGCGGACGAGTACGCCGTGCAGGTGCTCGGCGACCTCCAACAACGCCTCGACGAACTCTCGGCGCGACTGGCAACGTTGCAAGGTACGGTGCACAATGGGCTTTCGATGCTCAGCGATAAACACGCGCCCGCAAAAGCATCCGCGCCGCCACCGCCGCCGATGCCACCGCGCGAGCCGCTGACGCAACAATAATAATTTTTCTAAATCGACGCGCGCTATGGTCAAAAACTTTGACTTGGCGCGCGTTCTTGTTTATAATGTATTTTATCGACGCGAAAGGCGAGGGTTGAGTTCACGCAGAGAGGTTCGAAATGCGGTACAATGTTTCGCAATTATTAAAGAGTTCCATCGGGACGACGAGACATTACAAACTCCACGAAGACATAAATGATTTGGACCCTGCGGTCTCGCCGTTAAGCACACTGGACGGCGAACTGACGATGATTCGCACCGCCGAAAGTATTTTGGTGAGCAGCGACTTGCACACCACCGCCGAACTTTCTTGCAGCCGCTGTCTCGACCTTTTTGCCACGCCGCTTCGCCTTAGTCTCGAAGAAGAATTCAAGCCGACGGTGGACATTATCACCGGCACCAAGATTCCGCTCACCGAAGATGATGAGCCCGCCACGCGCATCGACGCCCATCACGTCCTCGACCTGACCGAAATAGCGCGGCAGAATTTAGTTTTGGCGCTGCCGATGTACCCGGTCTGCCGCTCCAAGTGTAAAGGACTGTGTCCGTACTGCGGACAGAATTGGAACGAGGCGCCGTGTGACTGCTCGCTCGAGGAAATCGATCCGCGCTTGGCGGTGCTGAAACAATTGTTGGAAGATTGATTTTTGATATGGGCAACCACAAGGGTCGCCCCTACGCGACATCGTGGCTTTCGTAGGGGCTGGTCTTGTGCCCGCCCAAGGAGTTTATCGTGCCACCTCTACCAAAACGGAAATTGTCCAAGGGACGTCGCGACCGCCGCCGGAGCCATCTCGCGCTCCGCAGCGCCCACCTGACGGAATGTCCAACCTGTCATAATCTCCGCCTGCCTCACCATGTATGCCCGCACTGCGGCAACTATCAGGGCGAGGAAATTATTCAAGTCGAGAAAAAAACCAAGTCCGGGCAATAATCCGGTCGGGATTTGATTCATGGGGTCTGGTCAATTCGCACGCGCGGCTATGTCGAACGAACCAGACCCTTTACTTTGCACTTGGACTCTGTTATGACTTTAACCGCATGGGTCTTTCCCGGTCAAGGTTCCCAGTTCGTCGGAATGGGACGTGACCTCTATGAAAATTTTCCGGAAGCGCGTGCGACTTTTGATCAAGCGGACGACGCGCTCGGAGTCGAGTTGTCACGACTCTGCTTCGAGGGACCGGAAGTCGAGCTGACGGACACTCTCAACGCACAGCCCGCGATCCTCACGCACAGCATCGCCGCGCTGAATGCACTAAAGAGTACGCTCGGCGCGCGGTGTGAGTCACCACTGTTCGCGGCAGGTCATAGTCTCGGAGAATTTTCCGCGCTGGTCGCCGCGGGCGCGCTCGAATTTCGCGACGCGATAAAATTGGTGCGGGCGCGCGGCGCGGCAATGAAACGCGCGGGCGAACTCCGTCCCGGCGCAATGGCGGCGGTGCTCGGTCTTGAGGATCAAAAGCTTATCGCGATTTGCGCGCAGGCGAAGCACGTACAGGTCGCGAATTTTAATGCGCCCGGACAGATCGTGATCTCTGGCGAAAAAAACGCGCTGGAGCGCGCGCTCGCGTTGGCGAAACAAGCGGGCGCGAAACGTACCATTACACTCGCCGTCAGCATTGCTGCCCACTCCGAATTGATGCGCCCTGCGGCGGAGGAATTTTTCAGCACGGTGATGAATACCCCGATGCAGTCTCCACAGATTCCCGTCGTGTCGAATGTCACCGCCGAACCGTTGGAAGATGTCGAAGCGATTCGCGCCGAGATGATTGTGCAGCTGACCTCCTCTCTCCAATGGGTGCAGAGTATTGATTATATGGTCACCAGCGGCGTTCGACAGTTTCTGGAAATCGGACCGAAGGACGTGCTCGCGGGTCTGATTCGTCGCATCACCAAAGACGCGAGTGTCACCAGTGTCGGCGACCGCGGCACCATCAACGCGCGGCTCGAAGGAGTCCCCGCGTGATCGAGCTGAACGGTAAAGCCGCGCTGGTCACCGGCGCGTCGCGCGGCATCGGTCGCGCCATCGCACTGCGGCTCGCCACACTGGGCGCGCGGGTCGCGGTCAATTACCAAAAGAACGAGGACGCGGCGAACGCGGTTGTAGACGAAGTCAAAAAAACCGGCGGCGAGGCGATTGCGATTCAAGGCGACGTCAGCAAGTTTGATGAAGCGCAGCGCGTCGTCAAGGCGAGCATTGACGCCTTTTCACGGCTGGACATTTTGGTGAACAACGCGGGTACTACGCGCGACAATCTGCTCGCGCTAATGAAAGAGGAGGATTGGGACCACATCATCACCACCGATTTAAAGAGCGTGTTCAATGTTTCGAAAGCCGCGCTGCGGCAGATGATGAAACAACGCTACGGGCGTGTCGTGAACATCACTTCTATCGCGGGCATCACCGGCAATCCCGGGCAGACGAATTATTCCGCGGCGAAAGCCGGCATCATCGGTTTCACCAAAGCGATGGCAAAGGAATATGGCGTGCGCGGAATTTCAGTGAACGCGGTCGCGCCGGGGTACGTGCCCACCGATTTGACGAATCCGCTGCCACAAGAAGTCAAAGATTATTTGCTCAAGCTCACCGCGCTGCAGCGTTTTGGCACCTGCGAAGAAGTCGCGGACGCCGTCGCTTTTCTCGCGTCCGACCGCGCGGCGTACATTACCGGTCAGGTCTTGGTAGTCGATGGCGGGATTGTGTAGATGCCTATCCGCCAATGTCGGTCGTCGCCGCGCATCAGAGCTGACACAAGCACTGCATTCCTCACCGCTGAATAACACGAGATGAAGCAGAGACGACTCGCACGCGGGTTTGCCTTGCAGGCGCTTTTTGAAATCGACTCGGTCGGTCATCCAGTCGAAAAGGTGCTGGAGCACCTCACCGAGGACGAAAAACTAGCCGACGAAGGGAAACTCTTCGCGCGCGAACTGGTTGAAGGCGTGCGTGCCAAGATGGATGAACGCGACGGGCTGATCACGCGCTTTGCGCCCGAGTGGCCCGTCGATCAACTCGCAATCGTGGACCGCAACGTGCTGCGCCTCGCGCTCTACGAGTTACTTTACTTTGGTGATGTGCCGGTCAAGGTGGCGATCAATGAAGCGGTCGAGCTTGCGAAAACATACGGAAGTGAGAGCGCATCGCGTTTTGTGAATGGGGTGCTCGGCGCGTTTCTCGCGGGTCATCCCGCGCTGGCAAAGCGATGACCGCAATCCCGTCAACATTTGGAATACCGCGTGGTCGCGGGAGTGTCAGAGGCGCGTGAGATGAATTTCCTCGGCGTCGGTCCGACCGAATTATTGATCGTTCTCATTGTCGCGCTGGTGATTTTTGGACCGGAGAAATTGCCAGAGATCGCGCGCAAGCTGGGCGAGTCAACCCACGATTTCAAAAAACAGTTCGACGGCATGAGCGAAGAAATGAACCGGCACCTCGAAACCGTGAAACAACTCAGCGATGCCCAGATGCTCACGCCGTACGAAGCGGAGATGCCGAGTGTCCCACCCGCGCCAGCGGACGCCTCCACACCCGCCAAAGACCTCGCGCCGGAGGTGAGTCCATCCTCCGGTGATTCCTCCCAGGCATGATTCGCTAATGCCTGATGTTCTTTCGCTCTTTCTGCTCGCGTTCGTCGCGCTAATCATCATTGGGCCCGAACGTTTGCCCCAGGGTTTGGAGGCGTTGTGGCTTGGACTGACGGATTACAGGCGCACCCAAGCCGGCGAGCAACCGCTCGGTTCGATCCACAATGCCCGTATCGTCTGGACAAACGAAAAGAATAGCTTTTTCGCGCTCATCCAATTCCTTTACGGCGTCGCCGATCATCTGAAGGAATTGCGCTGGCGGTTACTCCGTTCGTTGATTGCTTTCAGCATTTTTTTCATTCTCACGCTGGTCTTGGCGCAACAACTGCTGGCGCTCCTCATTCGTCCGATTAATTTGCTGCCCGTCAAACCCATAAAGGACGCGCCGATCAATCAATATATTCTGGGGCTAGACGTCACCGTGCCAATAATAATCTCCACCCCCTCCGGTCCGGTGACCGGAACCATTACCATCCCTCAGGGTACCGAGCTGCCTCTCACTTTGAATTCGACCACGCCCGTCGCGCTGCACCCGACGGAAATTTTTTCAACCTATGTCAAGATCGCGCTGCTCGCTTCCTTTGCGCTCGCGCTGCCGTTCCTGGCTTGGGAAATAATGATGTTCCTGCGGGGCCCGAAAAATGAATTTGCCGCGCTGAGCGCGAGCGAATGGGCAGAACGACGCGCAACGTTAACGGAGCAGGCAGTGGCTCACGCCGAAAAGGAACGTGACGATGTTTATCAGGGACTCACCGCGCGCGAGATACGCCCGCTGTATTTTCTCGTTCCGCTCGCCGCGTTATTTTTTATCGGCGGCGTTGCCTTTGCTTACTTTATCATCTTGCCCGCGGCGCTCGCGTTTCTCTTCGGACAGGGCGGTGATCTGGTGCAGGCGCTGCCGTCGCTCGATGACTATACCGGCTTTGCGATGGCGATTATTTTCTGGGTCGGGCTGACGTTCGAGACTCCGCTCATTATGTTCTTCCTCGCGCGCTTTAAAATTATTACGGCGCGCCAATTCGCGCGACAGTGGCGCTATGCGGTGGTGTTGATCACCATCATCGCGGCGGTGGTGACGCCGACGACCGACCCGGTCAACCTGGCGCTGGTCGCCGTGCCAATGCTGCTGTTGTATGTTCTCGGAATACTTTTCGCGCGTTTCGCGTGAGTAGGCTTGGGTCTAATTGTGCGCGGTATTTCCGGTACAATAAAAATGACCCGCGTGAGACACGCAGGTCATTTTGTTTTCAGGCGAGCGTTCCGAGTTACGAGTTGCCCGGTCGCGCCACGAGCGTGATTTTCGCTGTGACGGGTTGCCCGTTTCGTAAGAGGTGCAGCGTGACTTGATCGCCGACACGATACTTGTAGAGAACAGTACGCAGCGAATGTTCTTGATCAATCTTGTTGCCATCCAGCGCCACGAGAATGTCGTCGATGCGCACACCGGCTTGAGCTGCCGGACTGTTCGCGGTGACCTCTTGAATAATAATGCCCTCGTGTGCAGGCAGGCTGAGTTCGCTCGCATTCTGCGGCGTGACCTCCTGGTAGCGAATTCCGATGAACGGATATTCGACCTTGCCGCGCGTAATCAACTGCTGACTGACATTCTGCACGATGTTCGACGGAATTGAAAAACCCAGACCTTCCGCGATATCGCCGGTGCGCGTGTCGCGTACGACTAGTGTATTGATCCCAACCACTTGTCCCGCGAGATTGATTAATGGACCGCCAGAG
>JBBSHK010000147.1:0-7174 GCA_038253185.1 Anaerolineae bacterium
GTCGGCAAAGTCGGCTCGGGTCTAACCGACGAGCAGTGGCCCCAATTCCGCGCGAAACTCGACGAGAGCGCGCTCGACCACAAACACCCACGCGTCGACTCGACGATGATTCCCGATGTGTGGTGCGAACCCAAATATGTGGTCGAAGTGCAAGCAGACGAAATCACGCGCAGCCCGATTCACACCGCCGGGATGAAGGAGGACGAGCCGGGTTACGCGCTGCGCTTTCCACGCGTGGTCAATTGGATGCGCGTGGACAAATCGCCCGAAGACGCGACCACCGAAAAAGAAATTCTCGAAATGTTCGCGAAACAGGGCAAGACCAAAGTGGCGGGGTAGAATTCATTATTAGTCATTCGTCATTCGTTCTCGATTATTGGCTGTTGGTGTGGCTTTGATACCTCTGAAACAGTCTGCACCGATAAGTGGAAACCAACAACCCATGACTAACAACTCGAATGTCCAAAGTTGATGTTGACCTCAGCCGCGCGACGCGGCTGTTGCAGCCGGGTCCGATCGCGCTGGTGACTGCGAGATACAAGGGCCGCGCGAATGTGATGGTCGCGGCGTGGGTTACTCCCGTGTCCGCGAATCCACCAATGGTCGCGCTCGCGGTGTTTCCCGCGCGGTTTACACATGGTCTTATCCAAAAGAGTGGTCAGTTCGCGATCAATATTCCTGCGCGTCCGCTTGCCGAACAGGTGAAAAAAATCGGCGAGCTTTCGGGCGAAGACACGGATAAGTTTTTGGAGGTCGGTCTCACACCGTACGAGGCGAAGCAAGTGAGCGCGCCGCTGATCGCGGAATGTGTCGGACACCTCGAATGCGGTGTGCACGATTCGGTGCGCGCGGGCGATCACACGATCTTTATCGCGGAAATTGTGGCGGCGTCGGCGGATGAGTCCGCCTTTAATGGTGAGACCTGGACGCTGGCAGACGAAGCCGTAAAACCTCTTCACCACCTCGGAGCTAATCTTTATTCGACCCTCGCTGCCATTCTGCAAGTCTGAATCCTCTGATTGTCGTAACGCCAACGCGCGGGCTATCGTTCTAACAGGTAACCATAACGGGCCCGCGTGAGCGCAGCCACATCGACAGAGCGCGGCTGCTCATCGGCTCGGATTCTCACCCCAGCTTCCGTCGCATCTCGCGGCTTGAATGTTGACGCCTGTCCTCGTTCAGTCGAAATCAGAACCGGTGCTGTTATGGCAAACACCAATGCAAAAGGACTCGGCGCTGCGAATGAGTGTTGCTCCGGGAATGGGCGAGAGGACGTCGATCGACCAAGCGCTCGATTACTGTCTCGAAGATATCCGGTACGGGCGCGCGGGGCTGGACGAATGTTTGGCGCGCTACCCGGAATTCTCAAGCCGCTTGAGACCGCTGCTGATTATGGCATTGCGGCTGGAGACGGTGAACGAGGTGCGCCCTTCGCGCGAATTCAAGTTCCGCTTGCGAAAACAGATTGCGGGTCCTCCGCCGCATCGTCGCGGATTCTTTTCGCTACGCGCCTTCTTGCTGGGACTTGTAGCATTGGGTCTGATTGTCAGTTTGCTCTTGTGGGCGGAAGATGCATTTCCGGGTCAAGAGCACCTGAGCCGTCAAATCTCACCTCTATTTCAATCGCTGCCTTCGATGCCAGTGTTAACACCCGATCAAGAGCAAAAGGCACACGACCTCGGGCTATTCCTTTCGCGCGATTCCAGACCTGTGGCTGCACATAGGTCAGAGTCACCGACTTGCAGCACTCGTATCTTCCACGTTGATCATTACGGCTAAACCGTTGCCACGTGCCTCGATTCCGACTGCACGCGCCTGGTACGACCCCATCCCGTTTTCGTTATATCCACTATGAAGACTGAAATACGCGGTGCGCGTGAGCGATTGCCCGCGCGCGGAATTTGTGAATCGGGGTTCCAGTCCGAATGAACGCGCGGCGCTGGTTTGTTCTCATCAGCGTCGCCGCGCTCCTTGCGATTTCGAGCGGATGCAGCGCCGAGCGTACTTATACCGTACAGCAGGGCGACACACTGCAAAGTATCGCGCTCAAGAATAATACGACGGTGCTCGCGCTGACGCAATTGAACAAGGCGCGTTATCCCGCGCTGGTGAGCAATCCCAAGAGTCTCAAGCCGGGCATGGAATTGCAGATCCCGAGCGAGAATGATGTGGCGCTCGAGATCGAATCGCTGCTGATGCGGATTGCGCGACAGGCGAGTCCCCCGAATACCCCGTCCCCGCCGGTGCCCGCCGCGCCCAATGAAAAAATCAATCACACCGTTCAGAAAATTCACGAGGGCATCAATCAGGAACGGCTCTCGAAAAATCTGAGGGTACTGGCTTTTGATCCGAATCTCAATAGCATTGCTCAATTGCGCAGCAACGATATGATCACGCGCAATTATTTCTCGCACACCGATCCGGTGAATGGTCAGGTGCTGTTTCAAATCTCGTTAAAGGACCAGAGTTACACTTATCTCTTCGCCGGAGAAAATATTGCAGAGATTCGGAATCAGGGCGCGTTCGTTCCCTCCGGCTTTACGGTGTACGCGCGTTACAGCGCAGACGAGCTTGCCGACCAATTCGTCACCGGCTGGATCAATAGCCCCGAGCATTACGAAAATATTGTGAACGCGCATTTTCGCCGCACGGGCATCGCGCTGGGGGTCTCTATCGACGGTACGCGCGTCGTCGCGACCCAAGTGTTTTCAGATTAAACTGGTTGTAAAAATTTGTGAATGACAGGAGACGAGATGGCTGTACAAATTCCTGAGAAGAAGCGAGAACTCTTGAGCTTTGATAAAAAAGCTTTTGCTTCACTGGCGCTGGTTTTATCGGACGGCTCACCCCAAGTCACGCCGGTGTGGTTCGACTATGATGGCACGTATATCATCGTCAATACCGCGCGTGGGCGGGTGAAGGACAAGGTTTTGCGGAAACATCCGCGCGTGGCGGTCGCGATTATTGATCCGCACAACCCCTACAACTTTGTCCAGATTCGCGGGCGGGTGGTCGAGGAAACGGACGAGGGCGCGTACGATGTGATCTGTCGCCTGAATCAAAAGTATCACGGCAAGTACGAATATCCCAAGCATCCGGGCGAAGTGCGCGTGACTTACAAGATCGAGCCGCAGAGCGTTTCTCCCAATTGGTGAGGATTGTTCTCTCCTGAAACAAAAATGCCTGCCGCTTCGACAGGCATTTTTGTTTGGCGCACAGCGCGTAACTCAGCGCACGCCGACGGTGATGGGAAACTCTTTGAGCTCGCCGCCGCGAATAACGCGCGCCTTGACTTCACGACCGCCTGACTCTGACGAAAGCCAGCGGTGCAATTCGCGCACGCGCTGCAGGTCGGTGCCGTTCAGCCCGACCAGAATATCTCCGGGCAAGACTCCGGATTTTTCCGCACCGCTGCCCGGCTCGACCGTCAACACCATCAAGCCGGTCTCGTGCTTCAGCCCGAGCTTTTGTGTCAAAGAATCTGCGAGCGGAATTTTTTGCACGCCGACGCCGAGATAGCCGCGCTTGATTCGTCCCTCTTTCAATAATTCCGCTGCGACGCGCGAGGCGGTCTCCGTTGGAATTGCCAGCGACATCCCGCGTCCGATCACGGAACTGTTGATGCCGACGACGCGCCCGCTCGCATCTGCCAAAGGTCCACCCGAAAATCCGGGATAGAGCACCACGTCTGCATGAATCAGTCCTTCGCGAAATTGACCGCCCCAGCCATGCGCCGCGCCAAAGCGTCCCAGCGCGCTCACGATGCCTGAACTCACGATCGGCTCATCGCCCCACGGGCGACCGACGGCGAAGACGAGATTTCCTGCCTTTAATATTTTTGAATCGGCGACTTGTGCCGCGACGAGATTGGTCGCGTTCACCTTGAGCACGGCGAGGTCAGTGGTTGGATCGCGCCCAACCAATTCCGCGTCATAGCTCTGACCTTCGAGCTGCACCTGAATATTTTCCTCGCGCTCGACGACGTGATCGGCGGTGAGAATCGCGCCGTCGGACGACCACACGATGCCCGAACCCGCGACGCGATTGCGCGCATTCACGCGCGCGGTGACGCGCGTTACTTTTTCGACCGTTGCCGCGAGTTGGTCCGAAAAACTTTGTAAAGAATCGAGAGCCATTTTTTTATCCTCCACACAAATTCGCAATCGTCCAGATACGGCTCGATTCTAACACTTGCGACGACAGCATACATCACTCGATGCGCTAGTTCACGCGCCTAGACCTTTGAGCAGGATACGAAAGACCAGATGTCTTCAAGACATCTGGTCTCTGACTTACAACGACACCAAACCTTTTTGCAGCGCCAGCGTCACCGCTTCCGTCCGGTTCGCCGCGCCGAGTTTGCTCAGGATCGCGCGGATGTGAAATTTGACCGTGTGCTCGGTGATGAAAAGCACGACCGCAATCTGTTTGTTCGCCATGCCGCGCGCCATCAGACGCAATACGTCCAACTCGCGCGGGCTGAGCGGCTCGATCAAATCTTGCTCGCGCGCAATCGGCTCGTTCTCATATTCTGATTCCTCATCGAGTGATTCTCGGCGAGATTGCGCGAGCAGGGTGGTCGCGGCAACCGGATGCAGTACGTAAAATCCCTGCTGTGCCGCGCGGATTGCCGCCACCATCTGTTCTGCCGAGGCGTCGCGCGCGAGATAACCGTGCGCTCCCAGTGCGAGTGCGTGCGCGATGCGAAGGTCGCCCGGTGTGTCGCTCAGCACCAGCGCCGCAGCAGCCGGCACCGCGCGCCGCAAGTCATCCAGCAAATTCCAGCCGCCGCGTTCCAGCACCTCCACGTCGATGAGCGCGACGTCCGGGCGCTTTGCCAGCACGTCTTCGAGCAACGCGGCAGAGTCCGAGGTGAGCGTGGTGAGATGAAAATCTTTTTCGCCGCGCAGCAGCGCGCGGATGCCTTCGCGGATGATCGGAATGTGCGCGACGATCAGAACCCTTATCACGGGTTTATCGTAGCACCGGCATATTTGACTGTCAAACCAAGCGAGCGAGATTACAAAAAAAAGCGCGGTCTCGAGACCGCGCCAGATCTGGGTGAGGGCTAGTCTTACATGCCCTTGTGGGCTGTATTCGCTTCCACCGTCTTTTTGAAATTCTTCAAATCTTCTTCCGTATCGGAGGCGACGCGGTGCGTAACCGTGTCGGCGATTTCGCCGAGAATGCCACCGGGCGGATCGTAGAGCAGCGTGACGTAAAGATGCGTGCCATCGCCCATTGGCTCGAAACGCACTTCGCCGGAGTTTTTATCACCGGTGATAGATTTCCAGCCGACAGACTTGTTCTTGACCATCATCGTGACTTCGGCATCCCATTCGATTTTCTTGCCGCCGATTTCCGCGACCCAATGGGAGCGCTTGTCGTCGAGCTTGTGCACTTGCTTGACATTGTGCAAAATGTTGGGCAGCTTTTCAAAGTCAGTCCATTGCTCATAGACTTTGTCCACCGGGGCGTTGATATGAATATCTTTTTCAACTTTGTGCATAATTTATCCTCCTTGATTGTGGATCGCGTTGTCTTTAGGAGATAACGATTGCCCGCGGCAACTATGATGAAAATAAAAAAAACGAGATGCGAAATCGCGTCTCATCCCGCAAGCAATTTTTCCTCGAATCGTTTCTTTGCCTCCGCCCATTCTTCACCGACTTGAGCGCGGGACTTTGACCTCGACCCCGATGCGCTCGGGATGATAGTCGAGCCGATAAATCAGTTCTGCCCAAAATTCCGCGCGGACTTTTTCTTCGGGATCAGAATACCGTTCCGTGTGATTGACGGCGACGTAAGTTATCTTGTTGTTGTCAGGAGAAATTCTTGCCTGCCCCTCGCGCAGCGCGCGTTGCAGATGCGTTTCTTGATTCTTGTTTTCTAAATTCATGGGAAAACCCCTTGACAGCGCGCGCGGCGTGGTTTACAATGCGCGCAGAATCGAATA
This sequence comes from Anaerolineae bacterium, assembly GCA_038253185.1. Classification (GTDB taxonomy): domain Bacteria; phylum Chloroflexota; class Anaerolineae; order UBA4142; family SHND01; genus JBBSHK01. The sequence continues at coordinate 5,957 of JBBSHK010000147.1, forward strand.
TAGACGAGGACCAGCGGTGCAGGAACACCGCCAATCCTCTAACCCCAATCCTGCGTGAACAGGACAAGGGCTGCTGTGATTGTATATGCGCGGCTACCCGTGTCAAGCGGGTAGCCGCATTTCGTTTTGTGGAAAAAGAAAATGCGAGAAGTGAAACCTTCTCGCATCCAACGCCGGCCGGGAGACTCGAACTCCCAACCTCTTCCTTAGGAGTGAATTGCTCTTCCTCTTGAGCTAGGCCGGCAATGTAAGGGAAATTATACCACCATAACGAATGAGGAAGGGAAAAATGAAAACTTGCAAACTATGTGGCGCAAAAATTCCTGTTTGGGTTTTGATTGGGGATAGAGTTCGTAATGTCAATAATCGTAGCTATTGTTTCGATTGTTCGCCCTTTGGTCGGCACAACACACGTACGCTGGCGGGAGAGCAAGACCTGCGAAAGAAGTCTTCGCCGGAATCCTCAACAAAAGTATGCAACCGTTGTGGGGTAGAAAAGCTAGCCGAAGAATTTTATTTCCATAAAAAGAACAAACGACATTATTCCGAATGCATCAAGTGTTTCAATGTCCGTTCGACAACGCAACAAAGAAAACGCAAGGTGCAAGCAGTTGAATATAAGGGTGGCAGATGTAAACGCTGTGGATATCAAGGGCATGTTGCTGCCTTTGATTTTCATCATTTAGATCGAAAGAAGAAAAGTTTTGAAATCGGCTTGTTCAAGAATCGGTCTTTTGATAGATTAAAAGAAGAACTTGATAAATGTATTCTTCTTTGCGCCAACTGTCATCGAGAAATTGAAGCACTTGGTGATCAAGCCGACCTAAGCTTCAAATGATCCAAGAATTTGCCAACGCCGCGCAACCATGCTAAAATCGCGTCTCGTTTGCAAGGCCCGCTAGCTCAATTGGCAGAGCAAGGCACTCTTAATGCCAAGGTTCGGGGTTCGAGTCCCTGGCGGGTCACACCAACATTGCACAATGCCCTCGCTTTCACCGCGAGGGATTTTTATTTTACAGCGAGTTTACATCCGGTTAATGCAAAGCTAACGCGCTCACGGAATAATAAAGCCAAGATTTATTCGTTGAGATGAACAGGAACAGCTTATGAACAACACGACTATTTCACGCCGCGATTTCTTGAAAGGCTCCGCGTGGGCGGCGACCCTCTTTGCGCTGCCGGTGTGGGCGAACACGCTCGACGAAGAAATGCCCGCAA
>JBBSHK010000148.1:0-7160 GCA_038253185.1 Anaerolineae bacterium
CCGCCTTCGCCTGCGCGTGTTCAGCCGCCGTCGTGACACTCAACACTGATAGAGGCTGCCATTCGGGATACAGACCGGAGGCGATTGCCCACGTGTACTTGCCTGCGCTCGGAAAAGTCAACTCCGCGACATAGTGCCCCGGCGCGCCCTCGGGTTTTGCCTGAACGACCGTGTACTCACTCGACGCAATTGGTTTGAAGCGCACGCGTGCGCCATTCGTCCACGGGGTTTTTCCGTGTTGCAGGATCATAAAGCCGACGGTAACAGACTGGTTCGCAATCACGTCCGTCGGAATTTTATCCAGCGTAATCACTGCCCAACCTCCCGCGTGCGCGAAGGTCATCGAACTCGCGAGCAGCAACGCGACCGTCGCGACGATGCCCAATAATTTTTTCATAATTTTCCTCCTACTTCGATCAATGTTATTGCTTTGCCGTCAGAAAGGCGACCAGCGCCTCGATTTCACCGTCGCTCAAATTCAAGTTCGGCATCTCTGTGCCCGGTTTCACTGCCGACGGGTTCTTCAACCACCGCTGCAGAAAAGCCGGGTCTGCCTGCAGGTTGGTCAAGTTCGGTCCAAACGTTCCCATTGGAATGTCGGGATTGTCCATACTGGCGGCTGCTGGCTTGACCTTATCGTCGGTGTGGCACACCACGCAGCCCTTCGCCAGAAACAGGCGGCGCCCAATTTCAAACTTGGATACGGATGTCGCTGTGGGCGCGAGCGCGACTTGGGGCGCGACCGGCTGGTTTGCATTCAGACCCGTAGCAATCAACCCCGCGCTGGCGGCGGCAAGCACCAGCATCAACGCGGGAAACGTGAGCGAGTAAAAAATCTTGTTCATCCCCTTGCTCCGCACGAGAACTATTCCTGAACGCCCGCGCTCGAATCATGGGTAACGACGCGGCGGCGATTCCACCACAGCACCACGAAGGTGGTGCCGATTGCAACGGAAGCAACTCCGATCACGGCAACTGTTGCGAACCCGCTTGTGTTCTGCTCAGCCGCGTTAGCTCGAGCCGACGCGGTAATGGAGGCGGGGTCGTTCAGTGCTGGCGGAACCTGTTTTTCCGATCCATCGAGAGAAACGCCCAGACTTGTGAGAAAGCCCTGCATCACCGCGTCACCGGTTGCCGTCGCGTAAACCCATCGTTTGTGGTAAGGCGTGTGATCGCCGCTCATCTGGCGACCGTCCTCCCAGTACAGATAGCTGCGCTGTCCCTGCGGCATCGGATAGTAAGTCAAGCGCGCAAAGTCAAATGTCCCACCATAAAACCAGCGCTTGATGGTGTACCCCGGAACGCCTTGCGCGATGGGACTTGAAGCCGAATTCAAGTCTTCCAATGTTCCCAGCTTGAGCGTTTGAAGAACTTGCTTGTCGGTGATCTGGACTTCGCCTTTCAGTCCGGGTCCACTGATCGTCGCTTTGTCTGGCGGCTGTTCGGGCCAGGCGAGTGCGAGTGTGGCGGTCGCGAGCAGCAACAAACCTGTCGTAACGATTGAGAGAAAAATTTTGCGTGCGTTCATTTTGACCTCCGTTGATTTGTCCTGTCGTGTATACACGCGTCAGTCGCGAAAGGTTCCATCCAAACCGCTGTGCCGGTCATTCCGATGGAACGAACCCTCCGAGATTGCTCAAGGGCAGGTCGAACGCGCGGCGAAGCTCACCACTCTGCGCGTCGAGGGCATACAGCTTGCGATCTTTCATTCCCAGCGCGAACAACTCACGTCCATCCGCGCTCAATTGGATTCCGACGACCTCTGTCTTTTTCAGCCAGTGACCAATCGGTTTGAACGTCGCCGCGTCCACCGCCCAGATGCCGTCGCCTGCATCAATGTCGTCGATCTCGACAAAGTACAAGCGTTGTCCATCCGCGCTGAGCACCGCGCCGGGCTGCGCGAAAAGTTTGGCGCTCGCGGTCGGCGCGAGCCATTGCCCTAACGCATCGAATGGATTCGAGAACGATGTTTCAGGTTCAGTCATTTTCGCGTGGCGCACCACCTCGCGTTTCGCCAGATCAATCGCAAAAATTTCGCGCGTGGCGAATGACACCACATAAATCAGTTTGGCGTCCGGCGACGCGAGGACATAGCGCGGGTTGAAATCATTCAGCGCGGGTTGCGACGCTAAAACAATTCGTTGGCTGACGCGACCGCTCTGCGGATCCAAGAACGAAATCGAATTTCCGCACCAGCCCCATAGGTAATGACCTTCCGGTGTGAAACGCAAGCCATCCGCGCCGCAGAACCTTTCGCTGTCTGGATTTGATTTGAGCTCCTGCGCGAAGGCGACCGTTCGTGTGGACAGGTCAAGCGCGACAAAGCGATAGCCAATCTGCCCGCCGCTGTAATCGATGTACTCGACCGCATAGAGCTTCCGTCCGTCCGGTGAAATCGCGAGCTCGGAGAAGAGTCCCTCGGCAGAAATTTCGCCCGGCACCTCAACCACGCGCTCGACTTGGTTCTGATTTACATTCACGACAGCGAAACGCGTCGTCCAGAATGCAGCTTTTGGGTTCGATGGATCCTCGCGACGGAAATCTTGCGCGACCCATATTTCCGCGCCATCGCTCGCGAGCGCGATCGTTGCATTCGGCGCCCACATCGCGGTCGTGGTCTCGAACAGCGTGAAGGGTGGTGATGCCGCGCGCTGCTGAAGGTCGACGCTAGACAGCCGCGTCACCCACGCCGCGCCGATTTTCTCCTCGAGCAGCGCGAAGAGACGCCCCCCATCGCGCGACAACACCAGCGAGGGCGCACCAAAATCTTTGTACCAACTCGTCGTCGCGGAAGGGAAACTGTCGAGCGCGATGCTCGGCGCGAGATTGCCGCGCGCCCGCTCGAACGCGGTCAGCGCGACGTGCCACCGATCATCTTCCTTCCGATCAACCTGCAAAAAGTACGCCCAACGTTTGTCAGCCGCGCTTTTGTACAGATTGACCACCGGCTCGGTCTGATTCAACATTCGACCGGTCGCGGTGTCCAGCGCAACAAAGTGGCTGCTCGCCAAAATCCACACCGCCGGACGATCGGGGGACAAGGTAGGCGAGGGTGACGCCGTGATGGTCGGTGAAGGAGCGGCGGTCGGCGCGAGTGTTTCAGTGTCGAGAGCTTGCGCGACGAGGCTTGGAGTTGCGATACTCGAATTTAAGGTTGGCGCGACCAGCGGCGTATTCGATGTCGTCGCGATGCCGCTCTGACAGGACTGCATCGCGACTCCTGCCAAAAGCCAGATTATCAACAGTGTCGCTATACTCGTAACTCGCTTGAACATTTTCTCATTCCCTTTCGCGCGAGGATGTCGCGCGCTTACTGCATCGACTCTGCAAGACGCACTGCCTCCGTTTCGCTCAAATTGGTCTCGAGCCGATAGGTCGTGCCAAATGTCGCGTCGCCGGTTTCCCACACGAGCGTGTTCATACTCACAGTCCGTTCCGACCCGACCACGCGCTCGCCGCGCGCATCGAGATAGACCAGCAGGTGTGGCTCACCGGAAAGCCAGCGCGCCTCGTTGCCATTTACATACGTGAAGTCAATCAGAGTACGCGGACCTGCGTCCTTACTGGATGCGCTGAGGACTTTGCCATAAACGAAATTCTGTGACTCGTAAATAATCAATCGCGGTTTCTCCGCGTCCCCAAAAACGAGAATCACCTGCTGCGCGATGTCATTCAGGAACTTTTCTTGCAAGTACACTTTGGACGGAGTTTCTCCGCGCGGCACGAGGATTTGGAAATGGGCGCGCGCTCGCGCGTCCTCCAGAGTCGTCTCGCAGCATTGCGCGAGATTCGTTGGCGGCGAGACCGCGACCAGCGATTCCGCCAGATGAATAGCTTCCGCCTCGCTGAGAGTGGTTTCGAGACGATAGGTCATCTCGCCCATTTCCCACACCAGAGTATTCGCGCTGACCGCGCGCTCCGTGTCCACCAGCGGCGACCCATTCGCATCCAGGCGCACGAGCAGGTGCGGCGCGCCCGAAAGCCAGCGCGCCTCATGCCCATTCACTAGTGTCATATCGACCACCGTCGCGGGACCCAATTGTTTCTCAAAACCTGAGAGCATTTTTTCGTAAACAATATGCTGAGCTTGGTACAACACATAGCGCGGCGCGTTCGGATCACCAAAGACGGCGATGAACTGCGCCGCATCATTGCCGCTGCCGAACACGGGTTGCAAAAAGACTTGCGAGGGGGTATCGCCGGGCGGCAGTAGAATTTTAAAGCGCGCGCGGGCAGTCGCTGCCTCGAGCGTCGTCTGACAGCATTGCGTTACCGGAGCCACTCCCGGCGTTGCGCTCGGCACGGGCGTTGCTCCCGGAACCGTCGGCGTGGGGGTCACCTGAATAATGCGCACCGTACGCAACCCAATCAATTGCGCGATCGCCTCGCGCGTGTCGGGAAACGCGAGCAATAGCACAAGCGCAATCAGCACCGCCGCGATGAACGTGAACGCCCAGCGCGGACCATTCCAGTTGATCGACCAGAATGGACGCTGCGCGCGTTCCGACTCTAACTGTGCGCGCACCCGCGCGGCGAGCGGCGGCGTTGCCGGGTACGGAACATTTCGTCCGGCGACGATCAGCGCATTTTCTAATTTGTCGAATCCGTTATTGGCACTCATAGTTGTTCGCGATTTGTTATTGAGAATTACTCGTTACTAATAACTAACAACTAATCACTAATAACTAATCGTCAGTTCTTTCAAATCAGGAAACTCGCGCTGGATAATTTCGCGTAGCTTGGCAAGGGTGCGATGCACGCGCGACTTGACGGTGCCGAGCGGAATCTTGAGCGTCTGCGCGACTTCGCTCTCCGGCAATTCTAAAAAATAGCGCAAGGTAATGAGCGCTTGTTCATCAGCCGAGAGCTTGGCGACTGCCTGCATCAAGCGCTCGTGTTGCTCGCGTTCTTCCGCCGCGCGCTGCGGGCTGGGATTCTCTTCGCCCACCAGAATTTGTTGGGTGTAGCGTTCGGTCATACGCGTGCGGCGCTGCGCGGACTGGAGGCGGTTGAGCGATAAATTCGTCACGATGCGTAATAGCCACGGGCGAAAGGGCTGCCCCAGCTTGAAGGAACCGAGCGCGTGGTAGGCGCGCAAAAAGGCATCCTGTGCCGCGTCGGCAGCTTCGCTTTCATTGCGCGTGATGAGAAAAGCCGCGCGGAAAGCGAGCTGCTCGTACTGGCGCACCAGCGACTCGTATGCTCTAGTGTCGCCGCGCTGTGCGCGCGCAATCAGGTCTTGTTCCTCGTTCAGTTCACGCTCCACGGCGCCGGGAGTCATTTCTGAATTATATACAACCGTCGTCTGGAAAAGGTTCCGCCGGGGAATTGATCGCGGTAAACAAAAATAGGGACGAAGCAATTTTCGAAATTCAGGAAAATTACTTCGTCCCTACTATTAATCGTTAGATCGGTTACGCGAGTTCCGCGGGTGCGGCCGGCGGCGACAACACCGCGGGCGCGATGGGAGAGACATCTGTTGCGGTCGGGTTCTGCGCGCGCCGAAATACGAGTTCTCCCAGAGATTCCAGATCGACAATTACCGCGTCGCCCGATTTCAGTTCACCTTCGAGCAATTTGCGTGAGAGCGGCGATTCCACTTTGCGCTGCAAGGTGCGGCGAAGTGGGCGTGCGCCGAACTGCGGGTCATAGCCGATCTCCGCCAAATAATTGCGCGCCGCTTCGGTCAACTCGATCGCAATCGATTGCTCTTGCAGTCGCGCGGCAATCTCTTGCATCTGCAAATCGACGATAGCAATGATTTGCTCGCGTGTGAGCGGATGAAAAAGAATTACTTCGTCGATGCGGTTCAGGAATTCAGGACGGAACTCGCGCTTGAGCGCCTCTTCAATTTCCGACCACTCTTTTTGCATCGGCGCGCGTTCCGCCGTATTCCTTTGAAAACCCAGCGCGCCGCCGCGACCGGCGTACTCGGTCCCGATGTTCGAGGTCATAATCACGACCGTGTTGCGAAAATCGACGGTGTGTCCTTGCCCATCGGTCAGCCGACCATCTTCCAAAACTTGCAGCAGCGTGTTCCAAATTTCAGGATGCGCCTTTTCAATCTCATCAAAGAGAATGACCTGATAAGGTCGTCGTCGCACCGCTTCGGTGAGTTGTCCGCCCTCGTCGTAGCCCACATAACCGGGCGGTGCGCCAATCAATCGCGAGACCGTATGACGTTCGCGGTATTCGCTCATATCAATGCGGAACAACGCGTCGGGATCGTCAAACAAAAATTCCGCGACCGCGCGTGCGAGCCACGTCTTGCCCACGCCCGTCGGTCCGAGAAAAATGAACGAGCCAATCGGACGGCGCGGATCGGCGAGACCCGAACGCGAGCGGCGAATCGCGTCGCTCACCGCGCGCACCGCCTCATCCTGCCCCACAATGCGCTCGTGCAGCGCCGCTTCCATCCGCAAGAGTTTGTCCGTCTCTGTCTGCAACATCTTGCTGACTGGGATGCCGGTCCAATTGCTCACGACCTGACCGATGTCCTCGCGGTCAACAGTTTCGTCAAGCCCCTGCTCTTTTTGCCACGCGCCCCGCGCCTGCTCGAACTCCACTTCCAATTTGATGCGTTCTGCGCGCGCTTCCGCTGCTTGTTCATAGTGGCGCGCGCTCCACGCGGTCTCTTCGTCTGCCTGCAGTTTGCGAATCCGCGCGCGCATTGCCTTTAATTCGGGCGGCATCGAATAAATCGCGACGCGTAATTTCGCAGATGCCTCGTCCATCAAATCAATTGCCTTGTCCGGCAAAAAGCGATCGGTCACATAGCGGTGCGATAATTTCGCGGCAGCGTCGAGGGCGTCGTCGTCAATCGTCACGCGATGGTGTTCTTCATAACGCGCCCGCAACCCGCGCAACATTCCGATAGTGTCTTCGACCGACGGCTCTTCGACAAAAATCGGCGAGAATCTTCGTTCAAGCGCAGGGTCTTTTTCAATGTGCGTGCGGTACTCGTCCAGCGTAGTCGCGCCGATGCATTGCAATTCACCGCGCGCCAGCGCCGGCTTCATCATATTCGACGCATCAATCGCGCCCATCGCCGCGCCCGCGCCGACGACGGTGTGCAGTTCGTCGATGAACAAAATAATTTCACCTTTGGCATTTTGGATTTCGTCGAGCGCGGCTTTCAATCGCTCTTCGAACTCGCCGCG
>JBBSHK010000149.1:0-7155 GCA_038253185.1 Anaerolineae bacterium
AGTAATCTGAGCAATAACCTCGCGCGGCGGAATACAGATGAATCGAACCCCTTCCCGACTAATCACTTGTAATTGCAACAGCGGAGACGGATTCGTCTCCGCTGTTGTTTTTAATTACTGCGGCGCAATCTTGCTCCTCGGCGGCTCGGCGAAAAAGAACCACGCAAAATTTACGCCGAGAAAGACCATCAGCGAAACGAGAATGCCTTCCAGCTCCAGCGGCTTGAGCGCAAGATTAAGACGTTGCGGTAAATCCTGAATACCGGCGAACAGCACGATCAACACGTAGAGCACAGGCACGATCCAGCGCGCGTAACGTACGATGCCGGTGCTGCCCGCGCCCCCTTCCGGTCGGACGATCACCAGCAGCGTTTCCACCGCGCCGATCAGTCCCGCGATGACGAACGCCCAACGCCACAAAAATTTTGCGTCGGTGGCAAGCAGCGCGATCAGCGACATCACCCCGGGCAAAATGAAATAAAGCGAAATGTCGTACGCCATCCGCCGCCGGTTCGGATTCGTCATCCACTCGTTGTACTTGAATTGGACGACGACCCACCACAAGCCGAGCAGCGCGAAACACAATTGGGCGACGGTGGTGTAAAAAGTGTCGAGCATGGCTCCTCCTTTGGTGTATTGACGCGCGGGATTGAGTGAAAATTCTAGCATCCGTGCACTCGTCAACCCAACCTGCGCGAATCGTAAATGCATCGTCCGATCAATCAGCCACTCGGACGATTATCTGAAGGTACTGGCGACTCGACGCAACGAAACGATTATGCTGGCGTTATAAAATTTCTAACGCGCATAAAGACGAGTTGTCATTTCGAGCGTAGCGAGAAATCTCGTCCCGCGCGGATTGAGATTTCTCCTCGCACACCGCGCTCGTCGAAATGACAGCTCGTCACAGCTCGTGTGACAGAGTGCAAGTGCAATCACAAAAATAATGATGAATGTCATTTCGAGCGGAGCGGAACGGAGTCGAGAAATCTTGTTAGACTGAGAGGTCTGCCTTCGCTCGACATGACAAACTCTCTTCAGAATTTGTTTGGTTGCACTTGGAGCATCAACATGTTGATTCTCTACCAGAGCGATTCGAGAAGGTGAGCAGTAAAGTGACGACGATCAGTTATCCTTCACCACGCCGAGAAGAAGACGAGAACGCGCGGGGCGGACCCATTGCCGCGCTCCTGATCGCGATTCCGGTCTCACTCCTGTTGTGGGGCGCAGCCGTTTTCGCGCTGCTGAACCTGATCCGTTGAGCAACCAGCCCTTTGCCCTGGTTGGTCAAGTGGAAGCCCGGAGTTTCTAAAATTCCACGGTGATGCGTGTCGGCTCGACGTGGTCTTCGACGATGCGCACTTGTTCCTGCACCAACCCCAGCCAGTACGCCGGATCAATCCTCGGCGGCTTGTCCACGATCTTGATGCCGCCCGTAATAATCGCAACCTGACCCGGCATCAGATATAATAATTCCTGCCCCGCGTGCGTCACGTGCTTTAACTCTGCGCTCATTCCCAACTGCCAGCGATACGGATATTGTCGCCCAATCGAATTGCCCTCCGCATCCACGCCCACTCTCCAGATACCCGGCTCTTCGAAATATTTTTCGGTGTTGAAATTCTGGCTGGTCGAATAGACAAAGCCCGGCTCCGGTCCCTTGGTGCGAATCGGCACGGTGCCGACATTTTTCACCGTGACCGTAAAAGTCATCGTCGCGCCGAGCGGTACCACGCGCGGATTAAAATCACCCGCGCTGCCGACGATGGTCGCGCGCGGCGTACCGCCTTCCGCGATCGTGAGCGAATGCTCCTGGCGCACCCCATTGCCGTTCGCATCCAACGCTTCCGCCACGACGGTATACTTACCATCGGGCGGGGGTGGCGCGCCGCGATCGATTCCGCCGTCATAATCGTACTCGTGCGCTCCCACCACGCTCAGATTCGCTGGCGTCAAAAGGGTCGTCTGCTTTTTTTCGTCCACCGGAAATTTTGTCTTGCCATCAGTAATGTAAACATTCACCTTCGCGGGCTTGGTGAGGTAATAGCGAATCGTCACGCGGTCGTCAATGCCATCCTGATTCGGCGTGAATCGATCGGGAAACACCGTAAAGTTTTGCAATTCGGGCAGCGTCGTGTCCGCGCCCGTGATAGTCAATGTTAACGGCGAGGATTCGGTCTTTCCCACCTCGTCCTTCGCTTCGACCACCACCTGATACACGCCATCAGGCAGCGTCCGATCATCCACCGCGCCGCCGAAAAGAATTTCGTAATCGCCCGCGGCGCGCGCCTGATTTTCGCGCAGTGTGTGTTTGGTATGCTGACCGTCTACGAGAAAAACCGAAACGCTCGCGGCGCGCGACAAGGAATACTCGATCTTGGTCGCGTGGTTCGCCGAGCCGGGATGCGGCGAAATCGTCGCGGGAGTGACCGAAACTTTTTTCAACAGCGGTCCACCGCTGCACGCGGTGAGAATTGCCAACAACATTGTCAGCGCGACAACGCTCTGCAAAGGTAAAGAACCGTTCTTCATAGCAACATTCAAACTTTACCACAGAGTCACAGAGAATAAATCTTTTCACTCCGTGTTCTCCGTGTCTCTGCGGTGAGTTATTTTATTTCGATCTCGTTAACAATCAGCGAATCGCCACTATCTTTTCCATTCGCATCAAACACGCGCAGTCGCGCGCCCGTTGCCGCATCGTACATCCCGATTTCGATTTTATAGGTGCCCGTTGGCGCGTTCGGCTGAATGGGAATTGAATAAGCATCCGCGACCGCTTGCCCAACCGCCCACGCGCTCGTCGGCAATCTTGCTTGTAGCGGAATGCGGTCCACTTGCCCCCACAAAAAATTATTCTGCGCCGGATTGTACTGCGCGCCGAGCAAATGCACAAAAACGATATAGCTCGCCGCGAGCGGCTGCTCCGTTCTCCAAAACAAGGTGAGCGGAACCGCCTCGCCCGCGCGGAACTCGCGCTGTGGCAGGTCCTCACCATTGAGCAGAATGCTCGACCCAAAGCGATAGTTCAACGTACTTGTGGCGACCGCGCCGGAGGCTGCCGACTCGCGCGGCAGAATGTGAATGCTCCCCACTTCGCGCGAGACGAGCCGCGCTTGCGCCACCACACGCACCTCAGACGCGCGCGCGTCCGGCGGAATGACGAAATCTGCTTCGGCGCGTTCGTGCGCCCCAATCGAAATTGGAATGACTTGCTCGGCAATGGTTTGTCCATCAACGCCGCCAAGCGCAAGGCGAACACTCGCGAGATCACCCGACTGCCAGTAGGTCACGACCCGCACGCTGTCGCCTGACTGCGCCTCGCGGACGGGCAGATCGAGACCCACGAGCATCAGACTGTTGTCGAAAATATCAGTGCGCGCGTACTGCGGCGAAAAGTTTTCGCGCGGCACGTCTTTCACATTCCGCACATCCGACGCGTAGAGCGCGAGGCGGTTATTGCCGAAAATTTGTTCGTACTGTTTCGGCAAACTGCGCGCAAGTTCGGTTTCCACCAATCGCTGCGGGTCTTTTTCCAGAGCGTCAGGAATCGTGACCACCCACACCGCGCGGTACTGTTCCGCCTGCGCCGCGACGCGATGCGCCAGTGTTGCGTCCACCTTGTTCGCATTCGGCACGCCGACCCATTCCAGCGAGGGCTTGAGATAATACAGAAACGTGGGCCACTCTTGATCGCTGTTCAGCACCACGCCATCGCCCGGCAGCGCGAAGGAATTGATCACTTGCGCCAGCGTGAAATATTCATCGTGCAGCACGCGTTCCTGAAAATAATCGTTCAGCGTAAAAACTTGCGCGGCGGTTATGAGCACGAGCGCGCCCATGGCGAAATATTTCGAAAAACGCGCCAGCCATAAAATCCCCAGCGCGAGCAGCAGCGAATACGCGGGCAGCAAGATCAAGAGATAGCGCGCCTGAATCTTGGGCGCGAACAATGCCGCCGGCGTCAGCGACAACGTGTAAATCAAAATCGGCGGCACGAGCACGCTGACGAGCGCGAGCAGCGCGCCGTTTCGCAAATTTCTCGTAGGGGCAACCTTTATGGTTGCCCTGCTCTGAACGAGCCACGCCGCGCCGATGATTGCCAACAGTGTGAACAGCGCGACGACGGCGGTATAGTTCTCTATGTAGGTCGTCACCCCCAGCGCGAACACCGTCGCGACGAGTCGCAAGAACAGCGCGAAATCAAACGCGGGCGCGGCAGTCCAGGACGCGCCGTTCTGCAAATACAGCGCGAGCCACGGCGCGAAGAGCGCGATCACCGCGAATTGCGCCGCGCTCCATTTCACCAGAAACGATCTGAATGCATTGCCCGCGCGCCATTCGCGGATCAAAAACATCGCGACGAATAAATTGTTCGCCAAAAAAATCAGCGCGGCGAGATAATGCGAATAGAGCGCGAGCGTGATGGACACGACATAGCCGAGCCAGACCCCTCTTCCTCCCCCCTTATCAAGGGGGGAAACAGGGGGGTAGTTGCGTGCCACGATGCCTAGCACAAACCACACGCTCGCCAGCGCAAAAAAACCAGAGAGCGTATAGTTCTTGATGTCTTGCGACCACCACACATGAAAGCGCGCGAGCGCGAGCAGCAGCGCCGCGAGCAAGCCCAAATTCACGCCGCCGATTTTTTTGGCGAGGCGATAGAGCAGCGCGACCGTGAGCACCCCGAAAAAAACTGAAACGAATCTTCCGACGAAGGCTTGCGTCCCCAGCGCGCCATTCCAAAAATGCATCAGCCAATAATGCAGCGGCGGATGCTCATCACTCGCGGTCCGCAGCGCGATCCACGCCAGATCGTGGCGCGAGAGCCAGACCGTCCACCCCTCGTCCCACCAAATATTTTTATCGGCGAGACGATGCTCGCGCAGAAAAAACGCGAGCCCAAGAATCGCCAAGGCGACTGTGCTCGCGTGGAGTCGTACTGCCCCCACCCAACCCTCCCCCGTTATGCGGGGGAGGGCAAGGGAGGGGGTTCTCCCGTTACTTGTTCGAGCCCTCACTCAAACCTACGATTGCTACACCCGCAATAATCACCGCGACGCCGAGAATTCGCACCCACGACACGCGTTCGCCTAAAAAAATCGCGGATTCCAAAACCACCACCAGATAATTCATCGCCAGCACCGGATACGCCAGACTCAGCGGCACGCGCGCGATCACCCACAAATAAAAAGCCAGTGCGCCAAATTCGCCGATCAGACCGAGCCAGATAAATGGATTCGTGAGCAACTTGGGCAGCATCGACACAATGACGTTCCACTGAAAATCGAAATGACCTACCTGCCCCATGCCGTACTTGAACGCCAACTGCGCGGTCGAGGTGATCAACACGGCGGGAATCAACAACAACAACGCGCTCAAAATTTCTGATGGCACCCCCAACCTCCTGCGCGGCGCAGATTCGCGTTCTTCGTATTCGAGCTGATCCAGTGGAATCATCGGGTCACACCTTGTGGCTCCAAACTTTTCTCCGTCTGAAAAATAATCCCGCGTCGCGCGAAAATATAAATCGTCCACGCGATCAAGAGGATCGTATTCAACGCAGCGTTCAATTGTCGCGCCAGCGCGAGCTGCGTATCGGGATCGTCAATGCCCAATCGCGCGAACAGCGGCGGGTCCGACAGCGCGTAATTCAACACCATCGTCGCGCTCACACCAATGTAAAACGGAATCAACTTTTTGTCACGCGTCAGCGCCACCGCCAGCAGTGGCAACAAGGCGTAGCCATAATTTTCGTGAATCTCGGTCGGCAGCATAAAAAACGCGAACGCGATCAATGCGCCGAGCGCGAACATTTCGCCCGCTTTCCCGCGCCACGCCTTTATCAATATCGCGAGATAAAACGCGCCAAAGAGCAGCAGACTCGCCGCGCGTAAAGTCAACGGCGCGCCCGCGACGACGCCGCTCGTGTCCGGCACGTTGATTCTGCCGTTCGTCAACAACCACCACAGGTTATGCGCATTCGCAGAAAGAATCGGATGATGTCCGACCGTATCCGCAAAATACGCCAGCATTCCCTCCGTGCCGCCCGCTAAAATCATCGGCGCGAGCATCAGCCCCGCGCCCAATGCGCCCGCGGCGAGCGCGCGAATGACACCCGCCCATTTCCCCCCCTTGCTAAGGGGGGGCGAGGAGGGGTTACGCCACGCGCACAGCAAAAGCAGCGGCGCGAAAATCGCGGCTTGCGGTTTCGTCAGCGCGGCGATGCCGAGAACGAAAAACGCCCAACCGATCTGCTTGACATTCATCAACAAAAATGCGGCAAGCACGAGCAAGGAATGAATCGCGTCGGTCTGTCCCCAGTACGCGCCATTCCACAACACCGCGGGATTGAACCAATAGCCCAACGCGACGAGCCAACTCGCGCGCGCGGACCTTCGCTCCGCGCCATTTTTTCGCGCCGCGACAAAAATCAGCGCGCCCGTTAGCAAATCGGCGATGAGCGACGGCACTCGCAATAACGTACGCTGCACCGGGTCCGCTAAGACTGCCGGATTCGTCGCGAGCGCGCGAACGTTCGGGTCTCCGGCAATGTTCGGGTACAAAAAATCCGGCGAGAACACTGCGCGGTACACCAAGCCCATCAGGTGAATGATATAGACCAGCCCCGGCGATTGGTCACTAATCCAGAGTCCATCGAGCGCGCGGTACGCGCTGCCGAGTCCGTAGGTCACTGTCTTGTACGACCACACGACGTAATCTTGCACATCGACAATAAACCCGGGACCTGTCGCGAAAATCATTCGCACCGCGAACGCGAGCGCCATCACGCCAAATAATATGCGTACTGTTCTGCTCGTGAGTGCGAACGTGCCTTGAGCCGCATCGAGTCTCTGCAACGCTCGCGCGAAAATCCGCGCGCCGAAAAAAATCAGCAGCCCGAACCAGAACAGCGGCGCGGCAAACCAGATCGTTTCAACCCGCGCGAGAAATAAACCGATTGCTCCAACCAAGATCGCGAGTGCGCTGACGAAAATCCCGATGCTTAAATTGCCACTCCACGCGCGTGCGATGAAAAACGCCAACAGCGCCAGCGCGACGAGATACAACGCGCGGGGCGAGGGGAGGATCGGCGCACCGCGCGGTTCGAACCGCGCGTAATCCACCTGCATGCCCAGCTCGCGCGGATCGGGC
>JBBSHK010000150.1:0-7142 GCA_038253185.1 Anaerolineae bacterium
CCTGCCGACCGTTGGGCGTCGAAGTGTACTCTGTAGATCGCGCGCTGCTCAATGGATGGAGTTCACCACCGATGGCGGACTATCGTGGCACGCACGGATTGAAACCCGTTCCCGCGATCTGACGTTTGTTGGTATTATGGAAAACTGGCTGCAAGGAAAAATTTCGGTTAGTGGCGTCCGCCTGCACTACTATCGCTCCGGCGGTAACAAGCCGCCGCTGGTTATGGTACATGGATTCACCGACAACGCGTTGTATTGGACACGCACCGCGCACGCGCTGGCGGCAGAGTGGGACGTAATCTTGTACGATGCGCGCGGGCACGGTACGTCGGACCGCGCAGGAGGAAAATTCGGCGACAAGGAGCGCATTGCGGATTTATTCGGACTCATCGAGGCATTGAAATTATTACAGCCCGGACTGATGGGGCACTCGATGGGCGCGACGACGATTGCGTTGTTCGCCGCCGAATACCCCGACCGCGCACAGTTTGTGATTCTAGAAGACCCCGCGTGGTTCGGATCGCGCGCAGATGCCAGTGCGGACGATGCAGCCACGCGACGCGCGGAACGCACTGCCTATATCACCGCCTGGAGAGAATTGGTGTGCGGATTGCAAACACAGCCGCGCGAGGAAGCATTGGCACAGATCCGCGCGCGGTCGCCGCAGTGGTCAGCGATCGATCAAAATCTTTCGTTGGACGCGCGCCGGCAAGTTGAATTGGACCTGTTCAATTACTATCCGCCCGAATCAGCGACCTGGCGCGAAGTGGTTGAGAAAATCTTGTGCCCTATACTGCTCATCACGAGCGAGCCGGAACGCGGTGGTATCGTTACACCGGAGCACGCGCGCGAGGTCGCCGCGCGCTCGCGTAGTGTACGCTGGATGCAGATCGCGGACGCCGGTCACAGCATCCGCTACGATCAATTTGAAAAATACCTCGAGGTGGTGCAAGAATTCTTGAAAGAAATGCAGGCGAGTGCGACGTAACTTTTATGAAAGAATTTGCGACTATACTTATCCATAGTGGTAAATTATTTTAGAAAGGTGAATGAAATGAGTCAGATGCAAAATCAACCCACGAACGGCAAGACATCGGAAGGTAAACAAGTCGCGACCCTCGGCGGCGGATGCTTCTGGTGCACCGAAGCCGTCTTTGATGATCTGAAAGGTGTCGAGTCGGTCGAGTCCGGTTATTCGGGTGGCAGCGTACCGGATCCGAGTTACCGCGCGGTGTGCACGGGGACGACCGGACACGCCGAAGTCATACAACTCACGTTCGACCCGAAGGTAATTTCGTTCGCGGAAATCTTGCGCGTCTTTTTCACCGTTCACGATCCAACAACGTTGAATCGTCAGGGTGCGGATGTCGGCACGCAGTACCGCTCGGTGATCTTTTATCGCAACGATGAGCAGAAAAAAATTGCCGAGGAGATCATCAAAGAAATCCAAGCGGCGAAAATCTGGAGCAAGCCGATTGTGACCGAGCTCGCGCCATTCAAATCGTTTTACGAGGCGGAAGATTATCACCAGGAATATTTCCGCCTGAATGGCGAACAGCCCTACTGCCGCGTCGTCATCGCGCCGAAAGTCGCAAAGTTCCGCGAGCATTATCGCGAAATGCTGAAAGCTTAACCCAATGTTCGCTTACGTCATTGTTGACATCGAAGTGAAAGATGCGCAGCGTTATGCCGAGTACAGCAAGCTCGCGCCGGCAATTGTGGAAATGTACGGCGGTAAATATCTGGCGCGCGGTGGCAGGATCGAAACGCTCGAAGGCGCGTGGTCGCCCAAGCGCGTCGTGATTTTACAGTTCGACAGTGTGGCGCACGCAAAAAAGTGGTGGGACTCGCCGGAGTACCGCGCGCCGAAGCAGACGCGGCAAGAGACAACCAATTCGAAAATGATCGTCGTCGAGGGTCTCATAGAGCCGATTTAGGACGCAGCAAGATTGAGCAACAATGAGCAACGGCGCTAAATATCACATCGGTTTTGGTCCTGACGACCTCGGCGCGAATCCTCCGACACTCGCGTTTCTCTCCGGCGATCCTGACCGCGCAGAACTTGTTGCCAAGCACACCCAAGGCGTCCAGTTTGAAAAAGCCTTGTCGGAACATCGCGGTCTGAATAGTTACCTCGCGGTTTTGTCGAATGGACGCCGCATCGTTTCGGCGACGAGTGGCATGGGCGCGCCGTCGTTGAGCATCGTCGTCAACGAATTGTTCGACATTGGGATTCGCCAAATCATTCGCGTCGGCACTTCCGGTTCGATTCAGCACGACGTCAAAGCGGGCAGTGTCGTGATCACGCGCGCCGCGCTCACGCGGCAGGGCGCGGCGAATGACATCGCGCCCGCAGAATATCCCGCGGCGGCGAATCCCTTTCTCACGCTGGCTTTGGTCGACGCGGCACGCGCGCTCGACGTCGACTGGCACATCGGCATCACCGCGTCGGTCGATACTTTTTACGAAGGGCAAGAGCGCGTCAATACGTCCGCGAATAAAAATCTGTTACGCTCACATATCGGTCTCACGCAAGAGTACCGCAATCTCAACATTCTGAATTTTGAAATGGAGTGCGGCACACTTTTCAAAATGGCGAGCGTGTACGGCTTTGCCGCCGCGTGCATCTGCGGAATTATTGCCACGCGCACGACGAGCGAAAACGTCTCGCTCGACATCAAAAAAATCGCGGAAGAAAATGCGATCAAAGTCGCGGTTCAGGCGGCGAATGATGTTGATCCGGAATATTTGCAGCCGAAATATTGGAGATAACTTTAGCAAGATGATTCTACGCGGACGCGTGTGGAAGTACGGCGACAACGTCAACACCGACGTGATTTTCCCCGGCAAGTACACCTACACACTCACCGATCCAAAGGAACAGGCAAAGCACGCGCTCGAAGACCTCGATCCAAATTTCGCGCGCGAGGTGCGCGACGGCGATATCATCGTCGGTGGAAAAAATTGGGGCAACGGCTCTTCGCGCGAGCAAGCTGTCGGCGCACTCAAAGCCGCGGGCGTAAAGGCGATTGTCGCGAAATCGTTCGCGCGGATTTATTTTCGCAACGCGGTGAACAATGGGTTGTTGCCCATCGTCTGCGCGGACGCGGTGGACGCGATTGAAAACGGCGAAACGATTCAGATTGATTTGGGCGCGAATAAAATTTTCGCGCGCGAACAAGAGTTTTCGTTCCCTCCATTGTCGCCCTCGCTCTTCGCCATCATTGACGCAGGCGGACTGATTCCGATGCTCCGCCACAAATTCGGCGCAGAAAGCCTGCCGCTGCCCGACGTCAAAGGCGGCGATTGATTTCACGAAAAGTAACCAAAGCACACGGAATAATTTCGTAGAGATTTGTGCGAATTCGTGGATAGCCACTGGCGGCACGCCATGAGCGATATGCGAATTTGTGTCATCGAGGGCGATGGAGTTGGCAAAGAAGTTATACCGGCTGCGGTGGAAGTCTTGCAGGCGCTCGAACTCGACCTCGATTTTATTCGTGCCGACGCGGGCTTTGAATATTTTCAGCGCAGCGGCAACGCCATTCCCGACGAAACGCTCCAACTTGTATCGACATGCGATGCGACTCTGTTTGGCGCGACCGCTTCGCCGATGACGCGGGTCGAAGGTTATCGCAGTCCCATCCTCGTGCTGCGCCAAACGCTCGATCTGTTTGCGAACCTGCGTCCGATTCGTTCACTCCCCGGAAATTTTTCTCGTCCCAATCTCGACCTGTTGATCGTTCGCGAGAATACCGAAGGACTTTACGCCGGGCGCGAACATCGCGAAGGTGACACCGCGATCGCCGAGCGAGTGATCACGCGCCGCGCGTCGGAAAGAATCGCGCGCGTGGCATTGGAACAGGCGCGGGCGCACGCGCAGCGCGTCACAATTGTACACAAGGCGAATGTGTTGAAAATTACCGATGGGCTGTTTCGCGAAACGTGTTTGCAAGTCGCGCGAGAATTTCCTGACGTGCGCGTGGACGAAATGCTGGTGGACGCGATGGCGATGCGGCTCGTCAAGGACCCCGAAAATTTTGATGTGATAGTCACGACCAATTTGTTCGGAGATATTTTGTCGGACGAAGCAAGCGCCTTGATAGGTGGACTTGGTGTCGCGCCGTCCGCCAACCTTGGCGCGCGCACGGCGGTGTTCGAGCCGGTGCACGGTTCCGCGCCGGACATTGCCGGCAAAGACCTCGCGAATCCGGTCGGCGCGATTTTATCCGCCGCGATGCTGCTGGATTATTTACGTTTAGCGGACGCAGGCGAAAAAATTCGCACTGCGGTGAATTGCGCGCTCGCCCGCGGCGTACTCACGCGCGATGTTGGCGGAAACGCGTCTACACGCGAAATGACACGCGCGATTATTGACGAACTGTAGGCTCTTACCACAAAGGCACCAAGAAGGAAATTTTTCTTTGTGTTTTGGTGGCAATACGCAATGAGCGAGATGGATTTGCTCGAAGGGCTGCTTGAAATTTACTCGCCTTCGTATGAGGAACGCGAGGCGGTGGATTATCTCGTCGCGCAGATGAACGCGATGGGCTTGAACGCGTTTCGCGATGCGGCGGGGAACGCGGTGGGGATCGCAGACCCGCCTCTTCCCCCCCTTAGCAAGGGGGGGTTAGCAGAGGTGCGTGAGATTGTTCTGCTCGGGCACATTGACACGGCGAAAGGTTTTGTCGAGGTGCGGCGCGAAAAAAATTTCTTGTACGGGCGCGGCGCGGTGGATGCGAAAGGACCGCTCTGCGCGTTCGTGGAGGCTGCAAGCCGACATGCCGCGGCGCGTGTCGGTACGCGCGAAGATTGGCGCATCGTCGTCGTCGGCGCGGTCGAGGAGGAATGTCCGACTTCCAAAGGCGCGCATTTTGCCAAGACGCAATACAATCCAGAGTACGCGATTGTGGGCGAGCCGAGCGGTTGGGATCGCATCACGCTCGGTTACAAAGGTTCACTGTGGGCAGATTACACGCTCACGCGCGCGATGGCGCACACCGCAGGTCAACAAAAAAGCGCGACAGAAGAGGCAATCGAGTTGTGGTTGAATATCAAACAAATCGCGGATGAATTCAATCGCGACAAGACGCGTGTTTTTGACCGCCTCGATCCCTCGCTGCGAGGAATGCATTCCGATAACGATGGGTTGCAAGAAATCGCGAAGCTTACAATTGGAATGCGACTGCCGGTTGGAGTGGATGTGCGCGAGTTGGAAAACAAAATTTTGGAACTAAAAGGAACCGAGGGAGATGTTATGTTTTCGACCGAGACGCCCGCCTTTCGCGCGGAAAAAAATAACGCGCTGGTGCGCGCGTTCCTCGCGTCGATTCGCGATGAAAACGGCGAGCCGGGCTTTACGTTAAAGACAGGGACAAGCGATATGAATATTCTCGGACCGTATTGGAAATGTCCCATCGTCACCTACGGTCCCGGCGACTCGAATCTCGATCACACACCGGACGAACATATTGATCTCGCGGAATATGAAAAGTCAATTGACGTGCTCGCACGCGTGTTGGAGACGTTGATGATGTAGACGCGCCTTTCCTGCACCGGGTGACGCAGGAACAAGCGCCAAGCTCAACCACAAGGGCTGACCTTACAATGAAAAAATATGACTGGTGATTTTTACGGACTGCCAACGCGCATCATTGACAATGGAAAAATCCGCGTCGAATTTTTGCGCGAGGCAGGTCCGCGCATCGTACGCCTATTTGTGAATGGCTCCGACGAGAATCAACTGGCTGAAGTTCCGGAAGCAAAAGCCGTCACGCCGTTCGGCGATTATTATTTTCGCGGCGGTCATCGGCTGTGGCATTCGCCCGAAGCCTTTCCGCGCTCGTACCTTCCAGACAATGCCGGCTTGTCCATCGAGGAATCGAACGGTGAGATTCGGCTCGTGAGCGCGCTTGAACCCGCCACCGCGATTCGCAAGAGCATTTCAATTCGCCTGCATGAAAATCAAGCCGCGCTCACGTTAACTCACGAATTGCGGAACGATGGAATGTGGCAGGTGGAACTCGCGCCGTGGGCGATCACACAATTTCGTCTCGGAGGCGTGGTAATTTTGCCGCAGCGCGTGGAGCCATTCGATAAAGATAGCCTGCTGCCGAATCGCGCGCTGGTGCTGTGGCATTACACCAGTTGGCACGACCCGCGCTTGCAACTCGACGACGAATATATTTTTATCCGCGCGCAAGCACGAACGCCACCGTGCAAAATCGGTTATCTCAATCACGCCGGCTGGATAGGATATTGGCGCGAGGGAATTTTTTTCCGCAAACGCTTCGAGCCGCGCGTCGAGTTGCCGTATCCCGATTTTGGCTGCAACGCGGAATGTTACTGCGGCGAAGAGTTTGTCGAAGTCGAAACGGTCGCGCCTCTCGCGCGCTTGGAGCCGGGAGCGAGTGTGACACACACCGAAGTCTGGGAATTTTTCAAGGGCTTGGACGATGTGGACTTGCCGGAGTCGTTGAAACAAAAACTTGGATCGTCGTGAGAATCTCCCGAATAATAAAAGGCGTGAGCATGTTCAGCAAGCTTTTTTCGTTCAACCTGATGCGCGGCGCTCATTGTAATTTACAGAGTTGAAGCTTCGTTATAAATGTGACATCCGTAAAACCGCGCGGCGTCAAACTTTCCGACACCGCCACTATTTCCGAAACCCAATGGAGGGATTCATGAGAAGAAATCGAATAGGGCTATTGATAGTCGTTACGGTCGTTATGGTCTTTGCGAGTTGGCAGATCGCGCTGGCGTTCTCGATCAATGCTTTCACCTCGCGCGTCTCGCCATCCGATGAGCATGGACCCACTGAACCATCGCTCGCGGTCGATCGCTCGACGGGCACGGTGTACGCGGCGTGGCAAGGTCCGACCCGCATGGCTCGGTCGGATGACGGCGGCCGCACCTGGACGCAGCTCGTCCCGAACACGTTAGGACGGGACTGGGGTGATGTGCACGTTCGGGTCGGCGGAAAGACTCACTGCGCCTGCGAGACCTCGACCTGCATTCCCAACAGGCACCGCGTCTACCTCAGCGTGTTGGAGCGCACACCCTTGACGCTTCAGGTTCGCGTCGCCTGGTCGGATGATCGCGGCGCCAATTGGTCGAGCAATTATGCGGCGGCAGTCAATCCC
>JBBSHK010000151.1:0-7140 GCA_038253185.1 Anaerolineae bacterium
AAGGTTGAAGGTTGAAGGTTCGAAAAGCTTTAACTTTTAACTTTCAACTTTGAACTTTGAACTTTCAGCCGCTTTCATTCCCTCCGATGTTCGTGCGCGACCGGAAGAGTCACGAGGTCTTGTTCGCTCAAGAGATGCTCGATGCGATTTAAGGAAACAATATGCCAGCGGCTGTCCTCCCAATGCAACTGGTGAATTCCGGTGTTCTCCGTATGCACCGAAAATTGGTGACTGCCCATCAGCGTGCGAATCATCGTACCCATCGTGCCGCCGTGTGACACAATCGCGATTTGCCGGTCCAGTCCTTCATTCTCCGCGAGAATCTGATCGAGCGCGCGCTGCACACGAAATTGAAATTCGGCATAGTACTCGGAAATATCCTGCGGCTCAATTTTCGTGTCATTCGCCAGCGCGGCGCGCGGGCTTTCAAACAACTTCAAGCCCTCACCATAATCGAACATTGCCTCGCGCAGGTCTGGAATTAATTTTAATTCGAGTCCTAGAACCTGATTGACAATCTCTGCCGTCTCGTGCGCGCGCACATAGCTGCTCGCGTACAACGCCTCGATCTCGAATCGCGCGGCGAGATACGCGCCGACGCGCCGCGCCTGCATTCGTCCCAATTCCGTCAGCGGGGCATCTTCACCACCGGTCTGGTCCACGTTGTATTGTGACTGACCGTGCCGCACCAAAATTAGGTCCATCGCTTCCTTTCACCCAATTTGATTTTCATTCCGCGCGAATTTCGCTCAACGCGAATTCGGGCTCGGCAACAGCCGGCGCGCCGTGCAAACTGCCGTCCTCCCATTTTTCAGGATGACGCCGGTGGCTCCACCACACCGCGCCACTCCAGAGGCTGCCATAGACTACAAAGACGCCGCCCAATGCAAACGCGACAAAACGCGGATTGTACGCGTCGGTCGCCACACCGGTGAGGAAGGTCGAAAATGCATTGGTCAGAGTGAACAAGCCGATGTCGATCGAAAAAATGCGCCCGCGAATTTTGTCGGGCGTGAGGCGCTGCAGCAGCGTCGCGCTCAAGGTCCAATTGCTGCCCCAGCCCATATGCGCCAGCACCACCGCGCTCATTCCCAACACGAGTGTGGGCGCGGCGCCGAAGAGCAGGTACGAAATTCCCGCCACAAAAAAACCCAGAGCAATGATTAGCTGCGCGCGACCGATGCGCGCCGCCACCAAGGGCGCCACCAGCAACGGTCCAACGAGAATGCCCACGCCGCGCGCCAACTGCAATAGCCCGATGCCGATTGCGCCCACCTTGAAAACCTGGAATGAAAAAATCGTCAGCAGCAAAATTACTCCCGCCGCCAGCGCGCCGCCGGATTTCACCGCCAGCAGCGCCAGCGTCTGTGGACGCTTCCACGCGTACGCCAGCCCTTCTTGAAAATCGCCGAAGGGGTTCAGACGCGTCGCGTGGGGCGCTTGCTTTTCGGCAAACGGTTTCCGAATCCAGAGCAGCATCATCGCCGAAAAAAAGAACGAGAGTGAATTGATGATAAAGGCAGCATCTTGTCCCACGGCCGCAATCGCAACGCCTCCGAGAAACGCGCCGACCGCGAGCATAACGCCCCACGTCGCGTTCGAGAGCGCATTCGCCGCGAGGAGTTCGTCGCGCCGCACCAGATTCGGAATTGCCGCGCTGGAGGCGGGATTGAAAAAACTGCCAAAGACCACCAGCAGCGCCATTAAGATATAGATCAGCGGAATCTGATCGGAGGTCCGCACCAGGATCATGCCGAGTGCAATTGCGCCGCGCGAGAGATCGGCGACAATCATAATTTTGCGGCGGTCGAAACGGTCGACGATGGAACCGGCGATGGGCGTCAGAAAAAAAGCAGGGAGCGTTGAAGTGACGAGGACGAGACCGGTGGCGACGCCGGAATGCGTCAACTCAAAGACGAGCGTCTGAACCGCGATAAAGTTGAACCAATCGCCGAGCAGCGAGACGATCTGCCCAATGTACAATTTTCGAAAATCGGAATTGTTACGCAGGAGGTCTAGATAACCGCTGGGACTCATCGACACGCCGAGCATTTTAGCATAGGCGCGCGTGAGCGGCAACCTTAAAATTCGCGCGAGTCAGTTGTGACGCGGGTGCGCGTGGACGTGCTAATGATTCGGAGCTTTCGCTTCGCGATGACGAGGCAGATCGAGGTGCGCCGACTTGGTCGGGCTGAGATTCGTAGAGTGATTCTCCACAGGCTGATGCAGCAAACTAAGGGGTTCACTCGTGCCGTGAGCTGTGGGATACTGTTGATGATTTGACAAGGTCGGCGATGGTGCGGGATTTTTCACCACCGGCAAATGCTTTGCGAGTGTCGGCTGAGGGGCGGAGGAGTGCTTTGGTAACTTTGGACGCGGCGTCGCGGTTTTGCCCGAAACGGGACGCCCAATCGGTGGGGTGGGTGGGCGCGTTGGCGACGTGGTCGGATGCAATTGCGTACTTGGCTGCGTGCCCTGAGTTGGTGCTGGCGTGAGGGCGACAGGCAACAAGGAGGAGAGCACTCCTTGATATACCTGATCGTGCACTTCGACGGGACTGGCAGCAGAAAGGCTTACATTCTTCGGCTGGATAATTTCCAGCGCAACGGGGGTTGGAACCGCCTCGAGAGAATCATTGCGCGCTTGACCGTTGGTCGTGGCTTGATCGTTTGTCACAGATTGAGGATTCCTCGTAACTTGGACGTTGGTCGCGGCTTGCGTATCTTGCGTGAGCGGAGCCTTGGGCGCGACCTGGAACGATCCCGCCGAAAATTGTGACGAAGTAGTTGTGCTCGCTGAGGCGCTGCCACCCACCGGCGCTTGGCTGTTCGGTTGTGCCACTCCGGTAGTGGCTGACACAGTTGCGCGCGGTGAGGGCTTGAGAACACCCGCAACGCCGATGCCAAGCGGGATAGAACTGGCTGCTGAACCCGTCGCGTCAATTGAACCTGGGGACTTGGACTCCAGCACCGAGTTGGGCGACGCGGCGGGCGTCTCATGCTGCGCGAAGAACGCGATCGCTTCGCCTCCGATCAGGAGCGCGCCGAGCAGGAGGAGGATCGCGATTGTCGGGCTGAGCGCAATGCTTCTACTCCATCGTGACAAATGGATTGCAGCCGCGCTCGCGTAGAATGAGCGAATCATTTGTCTGATCACAGCCGGAACGCGCGCAAGCTCAAAACGCGAACTCAAAGCCGCAGGACTCACGATGCGGTTACTGTATGCTTCCGGCAAGAGGCGCGGCAACTCGGCTGCCGAAACATCAGATGCCGTGATCACGCGATTACGTCCGGAGAGCTTTGCCTGATAGACCGCGACATCGGCTTGATGCAATAATTCGACCGAGGTGGCGCCATCTTGGGGGTAAAACGACAAGCCCAAGCTCATGGTCGCGTGAATCGGCGTGGGGCTCGTCGGCGCCTCGAAACTCGCCGACTCAACGGCATGTCGCAATCTCTCCGCGATAGCCTGCGCCTCTAACGCGGCGGTCTCGGGCAGCAAAATGGCAAATTCTTCTCCCCCAAAGCGCGCCGCGATATCGTACTCACGGAGCGTCTCGCGAATGATCTTGCCGATCCCTGCGAGCACGCGGTCGCCGGCGAGGTGACCGTAAGTGTTATTAATATTTCGCAGCAAGTCGAGGTCTGCCATGATCACGGCGAGCGGATGGTTATGGCGCGCGGCGCGATTCACTTCCGCTGTAAACAGGGTGTTAAAGTGACGCGCATTCCACAACCCGGTTTTCTCATCAGTCTGCGCCAGCCGCTTGAGTTGAGGTGTTCTCAGCGCGCGGTAAATGACGACTAGTTGCAACACGATCGGCAGGATCAACCACGCACTCAGGTTCCACAACACCGCGACGACAAAGCCGAGACACAACATCACGAAATCGATGAGTAGATTCTCAAGGTCGAGAATGCCGGACTCGCGCGGTGGCACACCCCGCGATTGGACGAGAGCCAGAGCGAACAAGGTTTGAGTCAGCCCGACATAGGCGATCGCCGCCACCATAGCGCCCAACACCGCCGGCAGCGCCGCCAGTTGACCGGGTTCTCGATTGAGGGCGAAATAAAGCGCGCCTGCTACCGATCCCGCGCAGAGGTGGATCGCTGCGTTCAACGGTTGCATGTACCAATCGCGCGCTCGCGTGGCGCTCACGCGGTCTATCCCCCACTCGATCAAATGAGTAATAATTACGAGTAAGACGAACAAGGAGATTGGGAGAAGCAATATCCCCGCAAAGAAGAAAATGATTGCAGGACGGTTCGCCTCAAAATCATTCGGCGACGAGTCCGCCCGCACACGTTGTGCCACCACGGCAAGCCCCGCGAACACGATCAGGGTTAGCCAATTGAGTTGCGAGGGCAATGGCGCACGTAGCGCAAGCGCGGCGAATATAATTCCGAGGACTAGTATTCCCCAGACGTAAAGCGGGGCACGCGTGGACAGAAACTTGGGCACTTGCATTTATATGAACGAATCCGACTAATAGGTGCTATGCCCTGCGAGGGCGTCAGCAGTGTCCGTGTTCATCGGTGAGCTGATAGACGCGGCGCGCCGTGCGCGGAGTTTTCACAAAGTTTAAACCCTTCACACCTTCTCCGCGAAGCATTCAAATGCTCAAGCCAGCGCTTTATTTTTCAACAGTCAAAAGACTAGAGCGGTTGTCGTGGGCTAATAAATAAGGAGCGACGTTGTGGACAGGCTAATGCGTAAGCCAATAACTTCCAGTGCTGCCTTGGTGACCCGCGTAGCTGATATTATACGCGTTTTTCCAAAATCTGCGAACTCTGATTTAGCGAAAATCTAGCTTGAACCGGCAATTCGCGGCACGCCAACCTTAAAAACGCGTTCCGCCGATCAGCCCTAACCCTTGATGGCGCCCGCAGTCAGCCCACGCACGACGTAGCGCTGCGTCAAGAGCGCCAGCAGGAGCACGGGCAGCGTAATCAAGACTGCCGCCGCCATCAGCCCGCCCCAATCGATCTGCGCGTACGAGATGAAATTGTAAATCGCGACAGGCACGGTCTTGGTCTTGTTGGTAGCGAGCACGACCGAGAACATAAAATTGTTCCACGAGAAAACAAACGCGAGAATTGCCCCGGTCACAATGCCGGGCCCGCTGATCGGAAGAATGATACGGATGAAGGTTTGCAGGACCGAGGCACCGTCCACCAACGCGGCTTCTTCCAACTCGTGCGGGATCGCTTCAAAGAACGGCACCATCACCCACACGATAAATGGCAGACCGACGAGCATGTGCGCGAGAATCAGCGAAGCGAACGTGTCGATGAGTCCGAAGGCACGAAAAAGAATAAAGAGCGGAATCAAAAAGGTGATGCCAGGCACAATGCGCGCCAGCAAAATCGCCAGCGCGATGCCATGCTGCTGGTAACGCGCAATCGCGTACGCGGCGGGCAAGCCGAGCAGCAAACCGAACAGGGTCGAACCGCCGCCGATCACCGTACTGTTCCAGAGATAGCGACCGAAATTTTGCGCGCGAAAAACGTTCACATAGTTTTGCAGCGTCGGCACGAACAGCAGGTCAGGCGGCAGCTGGTTGATCTGGAGCGGCGTCTTGAACGAATTCAGCAACATCCACAAAAAGGGCATCAGCATAAACATCAGCACCAACGCAATCGCGGCGAAAAAGATCAGTTCGCCAAAAACATTCGTGCGTTTCGCGCGGGGTACAGCCCGCGCGAGGGGTTGCCTGCGCGAGCGCGTCCGCGCGTCGGGATGGACTTGCTCCGCCATCTATGCCTCCCGCCTGCGTGTGTTGAGCACGAACAAACTCACGCCCAACACGATCGCGAAAAATGCCACGAGCGCAGACGACGCATAACCAAAATTAAAATAACTGAAGGCTTGTTGGTACGCAAAAATGTTCAGTGTCTCTGAGCTAAAGCCCGGACCACCACCCGTCATGGTATAGATAATGTCAAAAGTTTTCAGCGCGTCGATGAGCCGTAGGAGCGTCGCCACGCTGATCGTCGGCACGAGCAGCGGTAGCGTGATGTACCAGATCGTTTGCCACGCCGACGCGCCGTCCACAATCGCCGCTTCGTACGGGTCGTGCGGCAGCGCGGATAGACCGGCGAGACTGATGAGCACAATCATCGGCGTCCATTCCCAGATGTCCACCAGCGCCAGCGCCGGAATGACCGAATCGGGTCCGGCGATCCACAACGGCGTCGGCAGCCTGACTTGATGCAGCACAAAGTTGACGATGCCGGCGGTCGGCTCGTACATAAAAAGCCACACCATCGCAATCGCGACCGGTGTCGCCATCATCGGCAGCAGCATGATTGAATTGATCACGCGCTTGCCGCGAAAATCGCGATTCAGCAAGAGCGCAATCGCGACGCCGAGCAGCACCTCGACCGTGACCGCGACAAGGGTAAAGTAAAATGTGCGCGCGACCGCCTGGAGAAAACGCGCGTCATTCAGCAGCGACGCGTAATTCCCGACACCGATCAAGGTCGCGGGTTTTCCCCCACTCAGGCTCCATTCCGTGAGACTATTCCAACCCGTGTACAGGATTGGAAAGAGCATCATCACGAGGATAAAGAGGATGGCGGGTAGAGGAAAAATCCAGCGGGCGTAGCGGTCGATGAATCCTTGATTGCCGATTCGTCCGCCGCCGCTCGCGCGATAGGTGATGCCAGCCATTGGTAGTCGTCTGTCGTTGTGAGCACACCGCGCGACCACGGGTCGCGCGGTCGATTCAGAATGACAAGAAAACAGATGACGCGCGAATTCGCGCGTCATCTGTTCACATCAATTACTTTTCTGAATCGAGCAGCGCTTGCAAGTCCTTGTTCGCCTGATGCGCCGCGGCGTCCACGTCACCGCCTTCGATCGCCGTCGTAATCACAGTGCCGATGATGTCGCGCGCTTTGCCGACGTTGATAACGAGTGGACGATCATAGCTCTTGCCCTTGGTGGAGGCTTGCATCGCGCTCACCCAGTCGGGGGGGAATTTCGCTTTACCTTCCGGAGTGTTCCACACCGATTGACGCGCGCCGGGTACTGCGCCTTGGCTTTGCGTCTTGGTCGTAATGTCTTTGCTGGTTGCCCACTTGATAAATTCCCACGCGGCATCTTTATTCTTCGCGCCCGCTGCCATCGAGAGACCCC
>JBBSHK010000152.1:0-7138 GCA_038253185.1 Anaerolineae bacterium
CACTTCCTTGACACCCTGCTTGACCAGCGCGCGGACGTGCGACGTAATCTCGCCAACCGAACGGCTACGTTCTTTACCGCGACGATAGGGGATAATACAAAATGTGCACACGTGATTGCAGCCGAAAATAATCGGCACGTGCGCGCTGACGAGTTGATTGCGCTCGTGAGTCGGGAGAATAAAATCCGCGTCTTGCAGCGCGTGGCGATGCTCGGTCTCCTGGCGCTCGACCCAATAATCCGCTCGTGCAGCATCCGCCCGGACGCCGCGCGCCTGCAGCAACTCGACGAGCGCGGATGGATCGGACGGCGGCAGGAAAACATCGACGAAAGGAAAACGCTCGCGCAATGGTTTGGCATCGCGCACGCCGACCATGCAACCCATCACGCCGAAAACGACCTCCGGTCGCTCGCTCTTGAGCGGTTTCAGCGATTGCAATCGACCCACCGCTTTGTCTTCGGGACCTTGTCGAACGACACACGTGTTGAGCACGATTACATCGGCTGATTCCGCGCGCGCGGTCGCGCTCAATCCAAGTTTCTCCAACTCGGATGCGAGTCGTTGCGAGTCGGCGACATTCATCTGACAACCGTACGTGGTGATATGGTACTTCATTGCGGGTTCATTTTAGGTCGAGTGGCATCGTCTGTCAAAACTATTCACGCGGCGATTTCTTCAATTTCATTTCCTCGCGATCAGAATGGCTTCCTCGAGCGAGAAGCTAATTTTATCTCCGTCGAAACGCGGTTTGAAAAACGCGCGCGGTCCTTCCGGCGCCTCACGCAGCAGCGCGCGCAATTTGTCTTGCGTGACCTCGCTCGCGCCGATGCGTGCGGTCCATTCTTCAAACTCCAGGTCTTTCTTATAACTCTCCGTGTGCTGCAGCTTCATTCCCGCATCTTCCAGATAGGTTTGCAAACGCACGAGTGGGTAACACCAGTTGTGAGAGGGGTCACGCAATTTTTCAAATGCATTGATATAGCCGCCGGTCTGCTTGTTCGGCGGCACGACATTATCGACCAGCGCGAGCAGTGCGCCTTGCTTCAACACGCGCGCCATCTCTGAAATCGCGCGGCGCGCCTCGGAGTAATGGTGCAGCGCGAGGCGATTGGTGACGAGATCAAATTCATTGTCGCCGAACGGTAAACTTTCCGCATCCGCAATTTCGAATTCGATATTCGTGACGCCGCGCTCCTGCGAAAATTTTTCTGCGGCGGCGAGCATCTCTGGCGTGAGATCGCTGGCGACCACGATGGCAACGCGCGGGGCAAACGCGAGCGCGGTGTGACCGCCGCCGGTCGAAACGTCGAGCACGCGCCAGTCCGGCTGTGGGTTTGTGAGTTCGACCAGACGCGCCAGACTGCGACCCTGCGCGTGCACCGGACTCTTGACGTAAGCTTGAGCGTGCGAAGCGAATTGTTGACGAACCAGATTCTTGTTGTCTTCCAAAGTCTATTTCCTTTCACTCTGCAGGCGCGAGCTGCCGCTGCGGCTCTGGCTCACGCAGAATGATCGGACGCAAAGTGCGGCGCACCACTTCGTCCAGTTCATTCATCCAGTCGTCAATCAGTCCCACACTGCCTTTGAGTGGAATGTGTTGAATGTGAAACACCCAGAGCAACGTTTCGGGATCGAAAGGCGTTACGGTGTAATGCATCTGCCATTCGCCTCGGGCTTGGGCGTCAAGCCCGCGCCATTCACCATACCAGATCTGGGTCTCGCTATCGTGCTGCATTTTCTTTTTCGTAAAATGTTGGCGCGCCCATTCATCCACGCGCGTAAAGGTCTGCTTTAATTCGGAGCGCGGTCCGAGATAGCTCGACGCGATCTCTTCGCGCTCGCGCGCCCGCGCCAGCCATTCCTCGCGACGTATTAGAAAAAAGGCATACAGGATCGAGAACGCTGTAACTAGTGGGAAATAAATCTCCGGGGGCACCCGCCACGTCGCGCCGCCTTCGATGATGGAGGGAATTCCGCCCTCGTTGATAAATGAATGTGCCGACAGGGATTGTCCCAAACCGAACACAAAAGTGGAAATGAGCGGATTCACGCGGATGAGCAGCAGCGCCAGAAAAAATAGGGGGACGCCATAATACCAGTGGTGGAAATGAATGTTAACGAGAATGTTTTGATTGAGGCGTCGCTCGACGTGCAGCTCCCAACCACCCTGGGTGTAATTTGAGACGCTGTTGGCGAGCGTCCAGCCGATGAACGCGGCGACCAGCAACGTCAGGATGGACGGACCATAACGGCGCGCGAAACGCTTCAGCGTCAACCAATCGCGTCGTAGCCCATCTCTCAGCGACTCTGTGCTCTGGCGTTGAACCGTTTTCATTTTGACGCGCTCCCCTCGCGAGTGCTTTGCAAAATTCCACCCACCTTCGGAATTTGTTTCCAGCCATTTTCCCAAAGCTCGCGCGGAACATGCAACTCTGCCGCGAGCGCTTCCGAAACCATCACGATTCTATCATCGCTCGCGCGCTCTCGAACAAATTGTACTGTACTCGAAGCCAGCCAAGCGCGTTGCGCGACACAGATAATAATTCCGCCGTAGCACGCGGTACGTTTGCAAAGCCGAAGAGCAGGTCGGAGGCACGCGGCTGCGAATTTAATAGTGGAGGGTTGGATGCTTGAAGGTGCGGAGTGGCGGTGGACAGGTTCGAGAACGCGAGGGTCGCGCTCTTGCGCGGCGTTGTATTCGAGCGCGCGGCGAGGGAGACCAGACACGCGAGAAATAGGAGAATGATTTTCACCTGCGCGTGTTTTGAAAAATCAAAATTGCTAGTGGGGCAATACGTGCTCGAGCCACTGCCCAGTGTACGACTGCGACATCTTTGCAACGTCTTCGGGAGTGCCCTCGGCGATCACGCGACCGCCTGCCTCGCCGCCTTCCGGTCCGAGATCGATGATCCAGTCGGCGGTCTTGATCACGTCAAGGTTGTGCTCGATCACCACGACCGTGTTGCCCGTGTCTACCAGACGCGTGAGCACGCCCAATAATTTTTCCACATCCGCTGCGTGCAGACCAACCGTCGGTTCGTCCAGAATGTACAAGGTGCGTCCGGTGGCGCGTCGCGATAATTCTTTTGAGAGTTTCACGCGCTGCGCTTCGCCGCCGCTCAAGGTGGTCGCGGGCTGACCGAGCCGAATGTAACCCAAGCCCACATCGCGAATCGTGACGAGCTTGCTCTGGATGCGCGGCACGTTCTCGAAAAATTCGAGCGCTTCGGCAACCGTCATATCCAGCACTTCGGAAATGTTTTTGCCTTTGTACGTAATTTCCAGCGCCTCGCGATTGTAGCGTTTGCCGTGACAGACTTCGCACGGCACGTACACGTCGGGCAAGAACTGCATTTCGATTTTGATAATGCCGTCGCCCTGACACGCTTCGCAGCGCCCGCCCTTGACGTTGAAGGAAAAGCGACCGGGCTTGTAGCCGCGCGTCTTGGCGTCGTTCGTCAATGCGAACACATCGCGGATGTCGGTAAACGCATTGGTGTATGTCGCGGGGTTTGAGCGAGGCGTGCGACCGATCGGCGATTGGTCTATGTCGATTACTTTGTCGAGCGCGTCGACGCCGAGAATTTGATCGTGCGCGCCCGCGCCCTCATGCGCCTTATTCAACACCTGCGCGAGTTTTTTGTACAGAATGTCGATGACCAGCGACGATTTGCCGGAGCCGGACACTCCTGTGATGCAGATGAATTTCCCGAGCGGAATTTTCACATCCAGATTCTTTAAATTATTTTCGCGCGCGCCTTTGACCGTGAGAGATTTACCATTCCCCGCGCGGCGAACTTGCGGTACCGGAATCCGGCGCGTGCCGATGAGAAATTGTCCGGTGATCGAGTTTGGATTCTGTTCGATCTCCTTGACCGTGCCCGCCGCCACGATCTCGCCGCCGTGCTCGCCCGCGCCGGGTCCGAGGTCCACGATGTAATCGGCGTGACGGATCGTGTCCTCGTCGTGCTCGACCACTAGTACCGTGTTGCCCAGATTGCGCAGATTCGTTAAGGTTTCAATCAGGCGCGCGTTGTCGCGCTGATGGAGACCGATGGACGGTTCATCCAAAATGTACAGCACCCCCATTAATTGCGAACCGATCTGCGTGGCGAGACGAATGCGCTGACCCTCGCCGCCGCTCAAGGTTGCCGCCGAACGTTCCAGCGTCAAGTAATCGAGACCCACATTCACCAGAAAACCGAGCCGCGCGCGAATCTCTTTCAAGATTTGGTGCGCGATGGTCATTTCTTTTTGCGAGAATTGCGCGGGCAGTGCGTCGAAAAATTGTGATGCCTCGCCCACACTCATCCGCGTGACCTGCACAATATTTTTATCCGCGACGGTCACCGCGAGCGCTTCTGGTTTCAACCTCTGTCCTTTGCACACCGGGCAGGGTCGCGAGGTCATAAACTGCTCGATGTTCATGCGGATATAATCCGAATCGCTTTCTTTGTAGCGGCGCAGGAGATTGGGGATAACCCCCTCGTAGGCGGTCTCGTACTCGC
Source organism: Anaerolineae bacterium (assembly GCA_038253185.1). GTDB lineage: Bacteria > Chloroflexota > Anaerolineae > UBA4142 > SHND01 > JBBSHK01. The sequence continues at coordinate 4,509 of JBBSHK010000152.1, forward strand.
GCAGCTTGCCAAATTGATTCTCATACTGCACGCGCACACGTTCGCCATTTGTGCCGTAGAGGATGCGGTCGAGGTCGGCGCGCTTGAGTTCCGCTACCGGAACGTCGGTGGAGAAATGATAGCGGCGCGCGACCGCATCGATGAGCTTGGCGAAATAACCATCGCCGCCGCTCTCGATACCGTTGGCGCGAATCGCGCCGTCGCTCAAGCTCAATTGCTTGTTGGGAATAATCAGATCGGGATCGAGTTCCATCTGCGTGCCCAAACCGGTGCAAGCGGGACACGCGCCATGCGGTGTATTGAAAGAAAAAGTGCGCGGTTCGAGTTCGCCGAGGGATAGATTGTCGTAAGGACAAGAAAAATGTTCAGAGAAAACAATGTCGCCCCCTTCGCCCATTTTGGCGGTGGAAGGGTTGGGGCTAGGAGTTGTGGTATTCACGATCACGACACCTTCGCCCAACTTGAGCGCGGTCTCGAGCGAATCGGCGAGACGGTTCTTGTCGCCATTGTCGTGACGAATCACGAGACGATCCACCACCGCTTCGATGCTCGTTTGCTTGTAGCGGTCAAGGCGAATGTCTTCGTTCACATCGTAAATCTCACCGTTCACGCGCACGCGCACGTAACCGGCTTTGCGAACGTCGTCGAAAACTTTTTTGTGCTCGCCTTTGCGGTCTTTGATGAGCGGCGCAAGAATCATAATCTTGGACCCGTCGGGCAAGTTCTCGACTGCATCCACCATTTGCTCGACGGTTTGACGTTGAATCACGCGCCCGCACTTGGGGCAGTGCGGCACACCCGCGCGCGCGTACAGTAAACGCAGGTGATCGTAAATTTCGGTGACGGTGCCGACAGTAGAGCGCGGGTTGTGGCTGGTGCCTTTTTGGTCAATCGAAATCGCGGGCGAGAGTCCCTCGATCAGATCGACTTCCGGTTTTTCCATCAAGCCGAGGAACTGGCGCGCGTACGCGGACAATGATTCGACATAACGCCGTTGTCCTTCGGCGTAAATGGTGTCAAAGGCGAGCGACGACTTGCCCGAGCCGGACAGACCGGTGATTACGACGAGTTGGTCGCGCGGGATTTCGACGTCGATATTTTTGAGATTGTGTTCGCGCGCGCCGCGCACGATTAATTTATCTTGAGACATCAGAATACTTTGTGGTCTGGAGGAGACGAACCTTACTGCAACGCATTTCAAAAACCCGATTCCGCGCGGGGGAACGAGTCCGAATGACAAAGCGCCGCGCAATTTCTAACAAGAAATTTCATTTTTGAAATGAGTTGTGAACAAATGTTCAGGTTGGATATTGTATCAAAAAATAAAAGCTCGGTCAAGAATTTCAGAGCGCCTCGATTCGGATACGATTCGTTTTGCAACCACAAAGAGAGCGACCCCGCGCAAAATCTTGCGCGGGGTCGCTCATATTCACAACCGGGATCAACAGTTGCTGCTATGGATTCGCCAAGTGGAGGTCAACATCATCTACCGAACCGTGGAAAAAGAACGCGTTGACCGCAACGGCAAAACGCAAGCGCACGGCTTGACCACTGAAGGCGCTCAGATCCTTTGTGATGCGCGTGTAATACAGATTTGGAGGGGAACCCGGTGGCGTGCGGAACAGATTCAACAACACATCGCCACTTGCAACTGAATCAATCGGCGCATGCGGTTTGATTAGGTCCACCCGGTATTGCTGGTTGCGCTGGTGAAAGGAGCAGTCAAGCGTCTGAGGCGAATAGAAGACACCCGCTTGATTCTGATAGTAAATGATGAAGGAGAGGGCAGTCCCGCTCGGAACCACAAAATCCCGGTACAGGATCATTGTACTCGGACCGGTTTCATCCGTGACGGCGGCATACTGACCTTGGGGTGGCGGCAGGATGGTGTGACCTGTCAACGGTGTGCGCCTACCGGAGTAGGTATACCAACGCGCGTTTTGACCACCGCAGGTCGTGACGTTGGTCCAACCCGCCAAATTTCCCATTTCAAAGTCGCCGTTGTCCAAGGCTAGAGACGCCGCGGCAACTTGCACCATCCGAGTTGGCAGCAAGACCGAAACTGCCAGAACAAGCGCCAGCGCGCAGGCGAATGCGGCGATGCGCACGAAGGACATTCCGCGTTGCGGCAATGAGCGATCTGGAATCGCGTGATGAAACATAGTAAGCCTCCTTGAATTTTTCTGCGTTGATTTTTCTAACAATGGCAAAAGGTAGCACAGTTGCGCCTACGTGTCAACGGGGTGTCCATGGCTTCAGCCACGATTGCGTAGGAACGCACTCGAATTCCGTCGGCATTGATTGACAGCATTCCGCGCTGGAGTATACTCCAGCAAAAGGGCGCGACTCTTCTCACCTCGCGCGCTGATTTATTTTAGGAGGAACCAATGGCTCTACGAATGCCGCGCTATGATGTGCGGAATGATGGGATCGGACCCTACGCGGTTTTTTACTGCGAACGTGACGGCAATGAATATCGCAGCAGCCCGGATGTCAAAGCGACAATCACCACAGATATTGCCAAGAAAACGCTCGGCGGATTTCTGCGCAACGTGCCACTGGTCGGCGACGCGGTCGCGAGCAGCGTCGAAAATCAAGACCCGCGCTATGTGTATTCGCTGACCGCAGAC
>JBBSHK010000153.1:0-7077 GCA_038253185.1 Anaerolineae bacterium
CAATGCACAAACAGGATTCGGTCGCGTTGTTCATGGTGCATTGGACATTGTTAATTGTTAAAGCGTCTTTTCAATCAGACGATGGCGGGATATTATCTCTACCGCGTAATGGGCGCGGTGATCCCGCTGATTCCGCCGAGTATTGGCTATCCACTGTTTGGCGCAATCGGGAGTCTGTTTTTCACTTTGTTCAAGGATGCGCGTGAGCCGCTGCGCGCGAACTTGCGGCATGTGATGCGCGAAGCCGGTCCAAAACAGATGGATGCCGCCGCGCGACAAACCTTAAGAAATCATCTCAAAAATTATTACGATTTTTTTCGCGCCTCGCGCTTGAGTGCGGACCAAATCCGGCGCATGGTCGAGGTACACGGCTTGGAGAATCTCGACCGCGCGCTTGCCAAAGGTCAGGGCGTTATTTTCATCACCGCGCATTTTGGTAACCTCGACATCGTGGGGCAAACGTTCGCGCTGCGCGGTTATCAAGTGACGACACCCGCCGAGCACATCAAGCCGGAAATCCTCTTTCAGCAAATCGTAAAAGTACGCGCGTCGAAAGGAATGACCATCATTCCAGTCGATGGTCCGCTGATGTCCCTCTTGCGCGCGCTCAAACGCAACGAAATAATTGGACTCGCGGCAGACCTCGACGTGACCAAGAGCGGGATCGTCGTCAACTTTTTCGATGCGCCCGCGCAATTGCCGGATGGCTACGCGCAGCTCGCACTGCGAATGGGCGCACCAATTCTGCCATCGTTCAGTTTACGAAAAGACGACAATACTTTTGAAGCGTACGCCGAACCCGCGATCGAGTTGACGAGCACCGGAGATTTTCAAGCCGACGTGCGCGCCGGGGTTGAACAAATCGTGCGCGTGATGGAAAAATGGATCGGCGCGCATCCCGAGCAGTGGGTGATGTTTCATCGAATTTGGGAGAATTGAATCTACGAAGAGCACGAAGACAAAATGTTTTTCGTGTTCGTCTAAGTTATTCGTGCATCATATTAACGTGGGCAAAGCAGACCTACACATTCACTCTGACCACAGCGACGGCATGGCGAGCGTCGCAGAAATATTAGAGCACGTCGAGCATGAGACCGATCTCGATCTAATTGCGATCACCGATCACGATATGTTCGACGGCTCGGTTGCCGCGCGTGAACTCGCGGCGAAGCGCAACTATCGCTTTGGCGTCGTGACCGGCATGGAAGTGACCACGCTCGAAGGTCACTTGCTCACGCTCGGCATTGAAAAGCCGATTCGCTCCCTGATGCCACTCGCGAAAACCATTGCGGAGACGCACGCGCAGGGTGGGTTTATCATCGTGCCGCATCCAATGAGTTGGCTGATTCGCAGTCTCGGTCGTCGCGGCATTTTGCGCGTGCATCAACATCCCACGTCCGAAGTTTATTTCGACGGCATCGAAGTGATGAACCCGAGTATCGCTGGCAAAGTGACCGCCGCCCAGGCGAAGGCGTTGAACGAAAAAATGTTGCATCTCGCAGAAACGGGCGGCAGTGACTCGCACACGTTGAGTATGATCGGCAGCGGCTTGACCCATTTTCCTGGTTCGACCGAGATCGATTTTCGCACCGCGCTGCGCGAGCGCACGACGCGCGCCGAGGGGCATTTTTGGACGCGCGAGGAAATTCGCGAGCTGGCGCAAATCGGACCGCGCCAGATGATGCGTAGTCTGGTGATCTTGCCGGGGCGACACATTCGTCGCGCGCTGCAAACCGTTTTCAAAAGCTCGCGTCACTCCAGCTGATTATGAAAATCGCGCTGGTCACTCCTTACGATTATCCCTTCCCCGGCGGTGTGACCGAGCACATCATGCAGCTCGATCACGAATTTCGCGCGCGTGGTCACGACACGCGCATTCTCGCCGCGTCGAGCGAGGACAAGGATATCCTTCGAGGGAACGTGATCAAAGTGAGTGGTGCGGTCGCACCGATTCCGTTCAGTGGCTCGACCGCGCGCATCACCTTGTCGCCTCAGGTGTATCGACGCGTCAAAAATATTTTGCACGATGAAAAGTTTGACATAGTGCATGTGCATGAACCGGGCGTGCCAGTCCTCAGTGTCGCCGTGCTGCGCCATTCCCATGCGATCAATGTCGGCACGTTCCACGCGTACCGCGAAACGAACGCATTCTATGAATATGCGCGCCCGCTCGCGGCGCGCATCTTTGGGCGACTCGACGGGCGCATTTTTGTTTCTGAAGCGGTGCGCGATTACATCACCCATTATTTTCCGAGCGAGTATCGCGTGATTCCGAATGGGATCGACCTCGCGCGTTTTGGCTCACCGGACATCCCGCCGATTGCGAAATACAATGACGGGCGTCCGAATATTTTGTTCGTCGGGCGAATGGAAAAGCGCAAGGGCTTTCGTCACCTGATACGCGCCTATCCGTACATCAAATCGGCTGTGCCCAATGCGCGGCTGCTCGTGGTGGGCGCGTTCAGTGATGAAGAAAAAGCGCCATTCGTGCGCTATGCGCGGACGCATCATCTGCGCAGCATTCATTGGATCGGCTATGTGTCGCGCGAGGACCTGCCGCGCTATTATCGCACCGCCACCGTTTTTTGCGCGCCCTCGACCGGTTTCGAAAGTTTCGGCATCGTGCTGTTGGAAGCGATGGCGGCGGGACTGCCAATGGTCGCCTCGGATATTGCCGGCTATCGACTCGTGCTCAGCGATCGTGTCGAGGGATGCTTGGTCGAACCCGAAAACGCGCGGGCAATCGCGGATGCGACGATTGAATTGCTGCGCGATCCGGCGCAGCGTGCGGCGATGGCGGCACGCGGGCGAGCGACTGCGGCGCAGTACGATTGGCGCATCATTGCCGAACGCGTGCTCGAGTACTATGGCGAATTGTTGCGTGCGCGAACTGTGCCCAGCACGCGTCCCACGCGCTGGCGGCGCGCGCTGCGGCGATTCTACCTCGCATAATTATCTATGGCTCACATCACCGATGTCGTTATCATTGGCTCCGGCGCGATTGGTTGCGCGGCGGCATACTACCTGACACACGCGGGGGTGCGCCGCGTGACGGTCGTCGAAAAGGGACCTTTGGTCTCTGGAATGACGCGCCGCAGCGCGGGTCTGGTGCACGCATTTCAGGCGAACGAGACCGCAACCCAACTCGCCGCCTCGAGTCTGAAAATTTTTCGACAGTGGGCTGCTCAGCTCGGTCCAACTGGCGGTCTGGTGGAAAGCGGAATTGTGGTGACCGCCAAGAGCAAAGTCGCGGCGAATAATTTACGCGAGCGCGTGGAGTGGCAACGACGCGCTGGCGTCGACGCGCGTCTCGTCGATGCACATGAGCTTGGCACAATGTTTCCCGCGCTCTCCTTTGACAGCATCGCGCTCGCGTCGTTCGATCCCACCGGCGGCTATGCGGATTCGATACAGACCGCGCAGGCGTTCGCGCAACGGGCACGTGAACGCGGCGCGATCTTTGAAACCGGTACGTTGGTCAAGTCAATTGCGCAGCAACACGGACGGGCGACACAAGTGGTCACGACGACCGGGACGATCGAAGCACCGACCATCATTGTGGCGGCAGGAGCGTGGTCAGATCGTCTGCTGACTCCGCTCGGCATCTCGCTGAACCTGCACTTGGCGCGCGGTGTCATCGGATTTTTTCAGCAGCCGATTTCGCTGCAAGACAGCCATCCCATCTTGCTGAGTCAGGACACATCTGGATTCATCCGACCTCATGCCTTTCATCTCAGCGCGGCAGGCATTACGAACCCAAACACGCGTGTGAAATCTCCCGACATGCTCGACGAGGACTTGACCCACGGCGAGACCGGCGCGCTCGCCGACCTCGCCGCGCAATGGTTGCCCTCGCTGAATGGCGCGACTCTGAAGCGCGCCCATTCAATCCTATATGACCAGCCGCCGGACGGTCGTGCGGCTCTGGGATCCGTGCCGGGAGATGAGGGCGTCTGGGTCGCGGCGGGATTCGGCGAGAATACGTTTGCGCTGGCGCCCGCAGTCGGTCAAACACTTGCGGAGTTGATTGTCGATCGCCGCGCCAGCATTGACGTCGATTCCTTCGCGCTTTCACGCGCGACTCTGCTGAATCCCCCGACCGTCTGAGCGAATAAAATGTTGAGCGATCTGGCGCGCGCCCGCGCGCAGAATTTATTGAACGGCGTCGCGCAATTTTTCTTTAGGTTAGGCATTTCTCCGAACGCGCTCACCCTCGCGGGCTTTATCGGAGTGTGCGCGATTGCCATGGTGATCGCGGCGGGCTATGAGGCCGCGGGCGGAATTCTTTTGATTATCGCCGCCGCGTTTGACGCGGTCGATGGTACGCTGGCGCGGACAACCGGGCGCGCGACCAAGTTCGGCGCGTTTCTCGATTCGACCCTCGACCGTTGGGCAGAGGGCGTGTTGTTCATCGCGATCATTCTGCGCGCGGGGCAACGCGGCGACCCGCTTACGGCGGTGCTCGCTGCGGCGGCGTTGCTGGGATCGCTGCTCGTCAGTTACGCGCGTGCCCGCGCGCAGAGTTTGGGCGCGGATATTAAGGACGGATGGTTCTCGCGGTTTGAGCGGATGCTCGTCCTCATCGTGGGCTTGATCTTGACCGCGTTCGTCGGTCCTGTGGCGTTGACGGTCGCCATGGCAATCCTCAGCGTGTTTGCGAATTTCACCGCCGTGCAAAGGGTCTTTGCCGCGCGGCGTGCCCTCGACTCCTGACCCTCTACAAGCACATCCCCGATACGACCTCTTTTGAAAAATAACTCCGGTTCCAAAACGGCGCTGCCTTTACGCGCGAATCAATGACGTCTAAAGTTGCTAACCAAACTTCTCATTGCCCGCGCGCCAGCAATAATCTAGAATCGAATACGAACCGCTCGCAGAAATTAGGTGCGCGCTTGGCACAACAAGACCCCAACTCTAACTTTAATCTCCTCCGTTATTTCTCGCTCGCCAGTTTGCTGGTGATGACACTCGCCGCGGTGGGCGTGGGTTACCTGTCGTATGTCCGCGCCCGCGATGCATTGCTACGCAGTACGGAGGCTCACGCGATAGACGTTGCCGAGAACATAAGCTATCAGATCCAAACAGACCCCGGCTTTGGCGAGTTGCGCGGCGATACTTTGCGACTCGACTATCCCGACGCGCAAAAAACGTTAAGCCTGATGCTGCCGTCCCGCTTGTACGGTCTCAGGCTTGCCAAAGCGAAACTCTTCGACACGAGCGGCAAAGTCATCTTCAGCACCGATCCAAAGGACATTTGCGATTCGGACCCCAACGACGAGGGCTTTGTCGACGCGAAAGCGCACCAAGTTTTTTCCGAGTACGGCTCCAGCAGCCACGACGCGAGCGAGCAGGAGCTTCCTCCGAGCTTTCTCGAAACGTATGTGCCGCTGCTCGCGCAAACAGATTCAACCGCCGAGTCAACGCGTCCGGTGATTGGTGTCGTCGAAATTTATCAAGGCGTGACCGTGCTCGAAGCGGAGCTCCGCCAAGCCGTACTATTATCGGCGGTCAGTGTCGGCGGCTCGATGCTGCTGCTCTACCTCGCGCTCTTGCTGATCGTGCTGCGCGCCGACCGCATCATCCGCAACCAGACGCAGGCGCACGGTGGAAAAATTTGGGTGGAGAGTGAACCGGGGACGGCAGTACCTTTAGTTTTACTCTGCCGGAAATGCGCGGCGTGAATTGAGGGCAGAAACAAGAAACCAAGTTTTTTGGAAAAAACTTGGTTTCTATTTGTCCACCCGACCCTACTATTTTTCCGCTAACACCTTCTTGAATTCTTCGTTCAGCGCGGGCACGACCTCGAACAAATCTCCGACGATTCCATAATCCGCGATTTTGAAAATCGGCGCTTCCGCATCTTTGTTGATAGCGACGATCACTTTCGACGACGACATTCCGGCGAGATGTTGAATCGCGCCGCTGATGCCCGCCGCGATATAGAGCTGGGGCGAAACGGTCTTGCCGGTCTGCCCCACCTGATGCGTGTAATCGATCCAGCCTGCATCGACTGCCGCGCGCGAGGCGCCGAGCGCCGCGCCCAATGTATCCGCCAAGGCGCGCACCGGCTCGAAACCTTCGGGGCTTTTTACGCCGCGCCCGCCCGAGACGACAATATTCGCCTCGGTCAGATCGACGCGCGTCTTTTTCTTTTGCACCGTTTCTACTACGCGCGCGCGCGGCTCGGGCAACTGCACGTCCACCTTTTCAATCGGAGCGGTGTTGGCATCGCGTTCGACCGCGGGAAAAACATTCGGACGGATGCTGACGATTGCGGGCAGCGATTTCGCGCGCACATGTGAGATCGCCTTGCCGGCGTAGATCGGACGCGTCAGCAGCAGCGCGCCGTCCTGCAGCTCGACGTTGATACAATCGGTGACAACTCCAATGTCCGATTTCGCCGCCGTGCGTGCGCTCAACTCTTTCCCCGTTCCGGTCGCGCCAAACAAAATAATTTGCGGGTCGGCGAGCCGAATAATTTCCGCGAGCGCGGCGGAGTACGTCTCGGGCGAATATTGCGCGAGCGCGGGGTTATCGACCGCGTAAACTTTTGAGACGCCGCTTGTCGCCAACGCGTTCGCCCACGCGTCCACGCCGTTGCCGAGCACCGCGCCCGCGATATTGCCGCCCAGTGATGGCGCGAGCTTTTGCGCGACCGTAATCAATTCAAAGCTAACTTTGCGTAGACCTTCCGGTCGCCCTTCGCCGATGATCAAAATGTTGTTAGTCATTGGTTATTGGTTTTAGTTGTGAGTGGTCAGCAATTACCGTCGAGTGGCAACTGTCTACTGACGACTGCTCAGATCACTTTCGCTTCTTCATGCAAGAGCCGCACCAATTCTTTCGCCGCTGTTTGGGCGTCGCCGGGAATAATTTTGCCGGGAGGTCGCGCCGCGGGCGGATCGACTTGTATTACTTCAACTTTTGCGCCGCTCGCGCCGATGCTCGCGGGATCAAGACCGAGGTCTGCCGCGTTCCAATCGGTGATTGGTTTTTTCTTCGCGCCCATAATTCCTTTGAGCGACGGATAGCGTACTTCGCCCAAGCCCTGCTGCGCGGTGAATAGCGCGGGCAGCG
>JBBSHK010000154.1:0-7057 GCA_038253185.1 Anaerolineae bacterium
CGTTCTTCTGGTCGTACACCGCGCACAGCAGCGCGCCGATGCCGAATTTCGCGCGCTGTCCGCGTCCGCGCAAATAGCCGACCACAACCACATCGACGGTATCACGTAAATGTCCTTGATACGACCGCTTGAACTTGATCCAAGTGTAATTGCGCGCGCCCGCTTGATACGGAGCGTCGAGTCGTTTCGCCATAATCCCTTCCAGCCCCGCTTCAACTTTTTCCATAAAGAATTCGTCCACCACAGTTGGCTGATCGGTGAGGCGATTCTCGATTACGCTGATACCATTGCCCTCTCGGATCAACTTTTGCAAACGCGCGTGGCGCGCCGAGTACGGCTCGTGCGTAAAGTCCTCGTCGTCAATGTACAACAAATCAAAGGCGAGCAGTCGCAGCGGCAAGGTCGTGCGCATTTCTTCAATACCGTACTTGCGCTTGCGCGACACCGTCACCTGAAACGGAACGTAATCGCCCGTCGCGGGATCGTAGCCAATCGCCTCGCCTTCGAGAATCGCGTTCTCCGCCTGCACCTGTTCGACCACCGCCTCCGCGATGTCGGGAAACATATCGGTGGTCTCTTCAAGGTTGCGCGAAAAAATCCGCACGCGTTTACCTTGCTTGTGACACTGGCAGCGAAAGCCATCCACCTTCGGCTCCAACGCGCATTCGCCCATCCGCTCGATGATCTCTTCGGAATTTTTCGCGCGCTCGGCGAGCTGCATCCGAATCGGGCGACCGACGTGCACCGAAAGTTTGTGCAGCGCTTTGACTCCACCTTTTTTGAAGGTGCGCGCGACCAGACCGAGATCAGAAGAAATGTTGTACGCGCGCTCAAGCTCCGGTCGCAGCGACTTGTCGCCGGTTGCCGACCACGAAAGTCCGTCGAGCACCGTGACATCGCCGACACCGAGACGCAGACGACCCATCGGGATTCGCAAGAGGTAGCGCCCTTCGCGCGCGCTCAACTTCGCGAGCAGTTCCGCCAGCAGTCTCACTTTTTTCTCGACCGTGCCTTCGCCGCTCGTGCTCGCGATTTCCTTCAATTGTGCATAGACCTGAGCGACCTCAAGACCCTTGCCCTTTTTCGGCAATAGTTCTTCCGCGACATCGCCGTAATCACCTTTCACTTTGTAGGCGTTGCGAATTTCGTCGCGGTCAGTCTTGGTCGCCTGCGCGAGGGCAGACGCCGCGAGTGCCTCGCCGATACCAAAATCAATGCCCTCGTAATTTGGCGCGAGCCGTTCCTGCGTCAAATACACAATCGGCGCGATTTCCGTCGCGTCCGCCTCTTTGAATAATTCGCCGAGCGTGTGTGTCATCTCGAGGCGCTTGGTCGTCGCCTCCAGTTCGGAAAGAAAATCCACCAGTCTGGAAAATTTCATGGTATTAAAACTTCACCAAAGACACCAAGATTTTTTTGTAAGGTTGCTTTGTGGCTCGGTGTCTTTGTGATAAAGAATTCGTTTGCGGAAAATCATTGACTGAGAATTGGACCGGCGAGATTGCCGTTCGCCGCGCTGGTGTAAAGCTGGCGCGCGTTGTCGCTCGAGGCATTGTCTGCCGCGCGTTTAAATTCCTGCACTGCTTCGTTGCGTCGACCCGTACGCGCCAACACCAGCCCGAGGTTGTAATGCGCCGCCTCCGAAAAAGGATCAAGTCCGATGGCGCGCCGCAGCGCCGTTTCTGCCTCTTTGAATTTGCCGCGTTGCAAGTTCAGCACACCGAGATCATTTTGCGCCGAGCTATTCAATGGATCGTAGCGCACCGCACTCTGATAATAATTCTCGGCATCGGCGAATAGTCCGCGGCTGTGCAATATTCGCGCGAGTTGGTAGCTCGCTTCGCTATCAGTCGGGTCTTGCGCGAGCGCCTGTTTCAATTCATCGTACGAGCGGCGGCGCGGCGGCGCAATGCGCGCGGAAGGAGCGGCGACAATATTGGGAGTTGACGGCGCGGTAGTTTGATCACCGGTTCCTCCGAGCGCAGGTTGGTCGGGCAGGTCCATTGCGGGCTGCGAAGAATAGAGCGACGTCGAGCCGAGTGGATTCGTACCTTCGGAAGTTGAAATCTCTGTCCGCGTCGGCGTCGAGGCGCTGGCGAGGTCGGCGCTGACCACTTCATCTCGCAACTCGCGCGTGCGCGCATCGTCTTCAAATTGCGCGTGATCAGGCGCGAGCGAATCGGGCGCGAATGTATTTGGCTCAGGTTGTTTCTCCGGCAATTGCGAGGCGGGCGCGCGTCCACCAAACAGCGAGGGCGCGGCAACCGGCGGCGCATAGCTTGGCGTTCCGCCGCCGCCAAAATTTTCAATCGGACGGAATTCGGGAATTGTCGCCGCGCCGGGTGCTTCAGTCGGAATCGGGTCAGAGATCGGCTTGCGCAAAATTCCGCTGAGCTTGTCCGCGAGCGCCGCCATTTCCGCGTGCGAGCCGTTGGTATTGACGACGAGCGGCGCGCCTTCATCCGGATCGAGCTGCACCGACCAAAAGTTCCCCAAGCTCGCGTTGCGCGACGTTCGTGCGCGCGCGTTCAAGGCAATCTGCTTGACGCGATCAAAGGGCAGTTCCGCGCGTCTCAATGGAATTCCAAACAACGAACTGCTTCGACTCGCGACGCGCAAAGTGGAATCGATCGCGACGGTGGTCGTCCCGAGCAGCGCGTACACCGCGCGCAACACAAAGAATAGGGCGATGAGCGCGAAAATAAGCTGCACCGGGTCAGTCGAGCGCGAATTCGAAAAAATCGAAGAACTGCAAACACACAGCAACACTGCCAAGCCGAACACAGAGCCGAGATTCGAGACGCGCTGAGCAAGCGAGGTGTCGAGCACCAGCGCGTTGGAGGAATCTTCTTTGATTTTCAAAGCTGCCATTTTTCTGAACCCGTTTGCATTATATCATTTCCACTACGGCGCGCAACGCGTGAAACGAATGAGAGAGTGTTTCTTAAATCATAAAATTGGCGTGTCACCCTGAGCGGAGCGAGGGGTCTCTACCAAAATCAACCGCAAAATGGGTCAAATCAGAGATGTCCCCAGATGGCTACAGCCCGCTAGGGCTGTGCCACTTCGCTTCGCTCAGCATGACATTTCGTGATTCTTGGCTATTAAAGAAACAGTCTCTGAGGCATCTGCGAGCAACCCATCTCAAAAATCCGATTCAGGCATGGAGCCCACGTCGGAGTTACTGCGCGCAGTGTTTTTGCTGAGGGATTTTATTTTTGAGCTGAGTTGGTGTTATAATTTTCGCATGACACTTTCACACCTCGATGCGCGCGGTCGCGCGCAAATGGTCGATGTCGGCGCGAAACCGGATAGCGAGCGCATCGCGATCGCGAAAGGCGAAGTGCTGATGCAACCGCAAACACTCGCGCTGATTCAAGCTGGCAACGTGCCAAAAGGCGACGTGTTCGCGGTCGCGCAAGTTGCGGGCATTATGGCGGCGAAACGCACGCACGAACTGATTCCGATGTGTCACCCGCTGCTTATCACCGATGTACAGGTGAAATTTGAGATACTAGATACAGACGATGGCGACAGGCAACCCGCGCGCGTGGGCATCACCGCGCAGGTAAAGAATGTCGGCAAGACGGGCGTAGAAATGGAAGCCTTGGTCGCGGTGAGCAACGCCGCACTCACGATTTACGATATGGTCAAGGCGGTCGATCGCGGAGTTCGCATCAATAACATTCGCCTCGTTTATAAAGCGGGCGGCAAGAGCGGCGAAATCCGGCTGGAGTGACGAATGACGGAAGACGGGCGACCGACAACTGAGACTGACCGACCCATTTTTCCTTTCGTCCTCCGTCGTCGGTCGTCCGTCCCATTCCTATGCTTCCCAATTACGAATCCTTCCTCGGTGCGACTCCCGAAAAAGGTGTCATCGTTGTCGAACACTATCACTCCTGCTCGCGAGGGACGACTAGCGACAGCGGCACCAGGACCTCAATGGTTTTCTTCAAAAGAGTTCTCGCGGCAGACAAATGTTGGTGCGGCAGCCGCCGCGCGTTTTCAAAATGTCACCGTCGCGACGACGATTGGTCGTACGTGACACTCGATCCCGACCAGCGCGCCTACAGCCCCGTCATATTGTTCGACCGAATTTACAACGGCGTTGATCCCGCGCGTATTCACATCTTGCTTGACGCGGCGAATCAGTTTCTGAGAATTGACTCGGCAGAACCGCGCGCCTCGTGGGCTGTTCCCGCACAACCCGCGATCAAAAACGAAATCGGCGATTTGATTTTCGGCGCCATCGAACTCGCGCCGACACAACTGCATCTCGAAACGAACAGTGAAAAGCGATTCGACTATCTGACGTCGCACCTAGAAGCCTTGCTTGAGCTGGACAGCAATCACAGTGAGACGCGTCGCGCCGAGCCGCAGAGATCCTTTCCTATTCCTGACAGACGGCATCTCACATTGAGACGCATGCGATGAAAATTTTCTCTCCCGACTGCGGCGAAGAATATCCGCTCGACACGCGCGAGTGGACGTGCGTCCGCTGCGGCGGCTTTTTGGAAATCGAAGGAGTACCTGAATTTAATCCCGCGCGCATCGAGAAAAATAACGCGTCGTTATGGCGCTATCGCGCGATGCTGCCGCTCCTCACAGGCGCGGAACCCGTCACGCTGGGCGAAGGTTGGACGCCACTCATCGCAGTGGAAATTGGCGGACGCGAAATTTTTTGCAAATTGGATTTTTTGATGCCGAGCGGCTCCTTCAAAGATCGCGGCACCACCGTGCTTGTCAGCGCGCTCAAAGCACTGAAGATCGATAATTTTGTCGAGGACTCATCGGGCAACGCGGCGGCATCGCTCGCCGCGTATTCCGCCCGCGCGGGATTGCACGCGCAAATATTTGTGCCCGCGCACGCCTCGCCGATGAAACTCGCGCAGGTGCAAGTGTACGGCGCGCGCTTGCGCCCAATCGAAGGAGCGCGCGAAAAATCGAGCGAAGCCTCGCAGCATGCGGTCGTGCACGAGGGCGCGTATTACGCTTCACATTTTTACAACCCGTTCGCCATCTATGGTATGTGCACGACCGCGTGGGAAATTTGGGAGCAGCTCGGCTCACGCGCGCCGGACAATCTTGTGCTCCCCGTTGGTCACGGCTCGAATTTCGTCGGAATGTATCGCGGCTTTTCCGCGCTGCGCCAACGCGGGCTAATCGAAAAAATGCCGCGCCTGTTTGCGGTGCAAGCCGCCAACGTCGCGCCGCTCGCGCGTGCGTTCGAAAGAGGTGAGCCAGACGCGACAGAGGCAGAGCCGGGCAAAACGATTGCCGAAGGCATCGCCAGCCGCAAGCCGGTACATTCGGCAGAAGTTCTGCGCGGCGTTCGCGAAACGGGCGGCGCGGTCGTCGCGGTGAGCGAGCAAGAAATCAAGTCGGCGCGCGAAACCATCGCGCGCAAAGGAATCTTCGTCGAGCCAACGAGCGCAACGGCTGTCGCCGCGCTCGAAAAAATCGCGGATCGTTTGCGCGACAGAGCTGTCACCGTTACAAGTCTGACGGGCAGCGGCTTGAAAAGCCAGTGAAGGTCAATAAAAACGAACGCTCGCTACCTTGATAATTGGACAACGAGGCGAATGAGCACGCATCCGTTTTACATCGTTGACGTTTTTGCGGAAGAGCAATTCGCGGGCAATCAGCTCGCGGTGATTCGACATGCGCGTGAGCTTTCGTCCGAAGAAATGCAGCGCATCGCCAACGAAATGCATTTTTCGGAAACGACATTCATCCTATCCGACGAAACGCGCGACGGTGGCTACGATGTGCGCATCTTTACACCCGAAGCGGAAGTTCCATTTGCGGGGCATCCCACGCTCGGCACGGCGTACATTATCGCGCGCGAAATCTTGCAAAATAACGCGCGTGAGGTAAAGCTCAATCTGCAAGTCGGACAAATTCCGGTGACCTTCGATCAAGATATTCTGTGGATGAAACAAATCGCGCCCAAGTTCGGCGAGCGCGCCGCGGCGATCGAGGTCGCGCCGGTGGTGGGCATTGAGAGCGGCGATATTGATGCGCGGTTTCCGTGCCAGACCGTTTCGACCGGCTTGCCGTTTTTGATTGTGCCGCTGAAAACGTTGGAGGCGGTCAAGCGCGCGCAAGTACTGCGCGAACGACTAGAGGCATTGCTCCGTAATTTCGGCGCTGAAGGTGTGCTCATCTTTGCGCCCGAGACGTACGACAAACACAATCAGCTCAATGTCCGCGTCTTTGTTCCCGAGTTGGGCGTACCCGAAGACCCGGCGACCGGCAGCGGCAACGGCTGTCTCGCCAGCTATCTCGCGCGTTACAAATATTTTGGCGAGAGTCGTGTCGATATTCGCGTCGAGCAGGGCTATGAGATCGGGCGACCGTCTTTGCTCTTGCTGCGTTCGGAAGTGCGAGACGACGCGATTGAGGTGAACGTCGGCGGTCGCGTGCAGATGGTGGCGCGAGGCGAGTTGGTGTAAAAATTTTCGCGCGGGCGGGGTGAATTTTGGAGGACTCGATGAACGTCAAACAACAAGTGATTCACAGCGATCCTGAAATTCTCGGCGGGACGCCAGTCCTTGTTGGCACGCGCGTGCCGTTGAAGAATCTGATTGACTATCTCGAAGCAGGTGACACTCTCGATGAGTTCCTCGACCAATTTCCATCGGTCTCACGTGAACAAGCTATTACTGCGCTCGAATTGGCGCGCGAGTTCTTGATAACCAGTGCGCGTGCACTCGGCGCAATCTGAAATCTGAAATCTGAAATCCAAGATGTCCACTGCTAAACAAATTCGTTTAACCGATTACGCGTCGTGCGCGGGCTGAGCGTCTAAAATCGGCGCAGCCGAATTGGCGCAAGTTTTGCGTCCACTCGCGAATCAATTCAAGGCGGCAGAGAATCCTAATTTGCTCGTCGGTCTTGGCGCGCCCGACGACGCCGCGGTGTATCGCTTGAACGACACGCAAGCATTGATCCAGACGATGGATTTTTTTCCACCGGTCGTCGACGATGCTTATGCCTACGGCGCGATTGCGGCGGCGAACGCGATGAGCGACATTTACGCGATGGGCGGAGA
>JBBSHK010000155.1:0-7024 GCA_038253185.1 Anaerolineae bacterium
AGCGCGGCGGTGAGCACAAAGATCGAGACGACCACAATCGCCGGCTCACTACCAAAGCCGGAGAGTGCTTCGCTGGATTTTAACAGACCGCTGAGGTAAAGCGAGAGGACGATGAGTAGGGCGACGATATCATTGCGGATTTTTTCGGTGATTAACAGTCCGAAGGCGACGATCAAAATGATAAAGAAATAAATTTGCGGCAGGTTAAGGTTTGCCAAAAATCTTCTCCTGAACAGATTCAATAAGATTTACGGATTCAATCCGGCAAACCACGCTCCGACGGCAAACTGCGCGCGCAAAAATTTTGCCGCTAGCGGGATGAGCCGCTGCCCCGCACGCCGATTAACGAATGCTGCCAGTTCACACTCGAACGGTGGCGGAAGTTTACACAAAATCCTACGCTTGTGACGCATACAAAGTTCGAACAAAGAGCCCATTCGCTCTTACCCACAGGCGAATTTTACTTCGACATGCGCGCTGGAGAGCACCGAACCATCTTTCGGACTGATGTCCGCGACTTCGACCCGACCGAAACCTTGGACGTTCGTGTCGAATTTGATCTGACCGCTAAAGGTTCCGGGCTTGCCCGCTTCGGCGTTCACGTGGATGGGTCCCTCGCCAAGCACGCGACCTTTCGTATCCAGCACGCGCCCGCGCAGTGTCGCTTCAAACGGCGTTAGTGTAACGCGACCGCTCACATTCACCGGGCTGCAGATGGACGCGTCCGCCGTCGGTGCTTCAATCGTGATCGAGTTCACCGGAGGCGCGCTCACAATTGTTGCGACCGCCGTGGTCGAGGACGTCGGCTCCTGCGCGGCTCCTCCGGTCGAGGTCGGCTGCGCAGTCGCGGGTGGTCCTTTGGTTAGAGTTGCCGCCGGCACATTCGTCGCGAGCGCCGTCGCTTGGCTCATCACCGCGCGATTTTCAAAAACCGGCGCGCGGCTCGCGCCGGCACAGGCGGCAAGTGAGAGCATCAGAACAAACCCGACCGCGATGAGGGGAATTATTGTTTTCATAGTCGCTCCATCCCATGACCAAATTTTTAGAGCAAATTCCACATTGATGGCATCCGCAAGCTGCTCGCCCTAATCACTGGGCAATTTTTGTTCGATCTGATCGACCAGTGTTCCCAGATGCGTTTCCTTGCTCAGCAATTCAGTTTCGTTATCTTTCACTTCGATTTCCAAGCCCATCCGCTCTGCCATTCTTTTTTGCAATTGGAGAATTCTGGTTGTCTCTTTTTCGGCGAGCAGATTTATTTGCAAGTCCATATGTGCGCGTTGATCGGTCTGGCGCGACATTCGATTCTGTCTCATCAAAATAAAGCTGACCAGAAAAATCGCTTCGAGTGAAACGAGCAGTTGCAGCAGGCTGAAAGGATATTTATCAAAGGGCTGGATTCCCGGCACACCGCCCAAATTCAAGCCGAGCCACGCGCCAAACCACGCGAGGTGTATCAGGACGAACGGAACGCTGCCCGCCGCGGCGCCGACGCTATCGCCAATCCGCTCCGACAGCGTGCGTTTTTCTAAAAAGTCTTTTTCGATCTGCGCGATCGCGCGCAGGTTTTTTCGGTCGCGTTCGCCGTCGCGTGCGGGTCCGCGCCTCCTGTTGCCGACAGGTCGTCGCGCGAGTTTCGCGCAGGACGCGTGCCGCCATTCGAGTCCGAGGTTTTCATTGTTAGCTCCGTAGATTGGTGGTGACCGGAGAGAAAAAAATCTGCGGGATTGGCAGAAGAGCCATAGTACTTGGATGCAACGTCCAGTGCTGGTTGCCGTTACGAAATGACTTTGAAGTCGGGCGAGAGACGGAAGGCTAATGCGCCTGAGCGCGCCGTGTTTTCGGTTAGTCGAACGCGTCGAGCTGGTCAATCGCGGCTTTGAGATTTTGCCGATCTCTCAGCATCGCTTTAAACAGATCACCTTTTTTCGCGATTCGCGCGGGCACGGTCTTTATTGTGAACGCGTGCGGGTCGGGCTTGCGCTCGACTTCTTTCCACTCGAGCGGCGTCGAAACGGTCGCGCCGGCGCGAGCGCGCACCGAGTACGGCGCGGCAACCGTTTTCCCGCGCGCGTTTTGCAAGTAATCAACGTAAACGCGTCCGGCTTGGCGGCGGCTTAATGAGCGTTCCACCGTCGCGCAGTTTTGATTTTCACTGACGACCATCGCCGCCACGCGCGCGGCAAAACGCGCGACCGTTTCGTAATCGTACTCGGGCGCGAGCGGGACATAGACGTGCATTTGCAACAGGGTAAACTCGCCTCGGAGTTTTCCTCCATTCATCACAAAAGAGAGTCTCCCTGCTTCAAGCTGTTTCAACGGCGCGTCGCTGCTGAGCGGCTCGTACGTGCCCGCGTTCCACACGAACACGCGCCCCGCGCCGTAATTGCCTTTTGCGATCTCTCCTTCAAAATTGATATAGCTCGCCGGATGGTCTTCGACCTCGACCGCGAGTCGTTTGTCGCGCGGGTCCAGCGAAGGACCTTTCGGCACCGACCACGATTTCAAAACGCCTGCCATCTCCAACCGAAAATCAAAGTGCAGCCGCGACGCGTGATGCTCTTGCACGACAAAGCGGTGTCGATTTGCTTGCGCGAATTTGCCCTCCGGCTCGGGCGTTTCCGTGAATTTTCTTTTCCGATTGTAGGTTTCGAGTTCCGCTTTCATCGATTTCCTTCAAGCAAACAACCTTCACTAAATCTAACGAAGCGCGTGCGAAATCAAAATGAAAAGGCACGCTCGCGAGAATTCTGTCGCTGAGCCACAATACTTCTTGGTCGACAGCGACGCATCGCACAAACAAAAAAGCCCGCCTGTTGGCTCAAGACGGGCGAACTATCCAGCGTCGCAAAACGAACTATATATATCCGAGTCAGGGACTTGCCTTCAGACCTTGGATCAGTTGAGCTTTCTCGGCGTCGCTCAACTTCGCTCCTGCGTGCGTCAAGAGAAAGTACCAAGGCGGCATCGAGCCGCTCTTCACTTGGTCGTCAAGCTCGCGCAGGCTGTTTCGACCCTCGCGCCCCTCGCCCCCACCCGCGCGCGCCGCCGCGCCCCACTCTGAAAAATTGAGCTTGCCGCGCCCGCGAATCACATCAAAGACGACGAGATAGGAAGCCGGAGCAATACGCGAGTACCAGGGCCACTCGGTCTGATTCGAGTGACAATCGAAACAGGCGCGTTGAGCCAAGGCGCGAGTCTGTGCACTATCCCACTTTGGTTCAGCCACAACCGGCGGGTTCGTCTCTAGCAGCAATGGAGGGATTTGGAGCAGCAGAAAAACGAGCGCGAGCACTCCAACGACTTTAGAGAGATTGCGTCGCGTAATCTTTGGCATAAGGCGCCTCGTTTTGCGTAAATGGTCGAATTGTTTCGCCGGCAAAGCGGAGCCGTGCCGTCAACACCAACGGCGTGGGAATCGTATCTTAAATTCGTTCGAGTACAACTTTCCCTTTCCTTCACCCGCTCTGTGAATTCATTTCAAGTGCGGCAGGATCTCTTTTTGATAAAACTGAAAAAAAATCCTTGCTGGTCGGGATCAACCTGATGCACGTACACGTTCTCGAATCCCGCGTCAATGTACTCTTGAATTTTTTCAATGTGCTTTTGCGGATCGGGACCGCAGACAATTTCTTTCGCCACATCCTCTGCACGCACCAGCTTGCTCGCCTGTTCAAAATGTTTCGGGTCTGTGAAAATCGGTGTTCCCCTGTGTTCCATCTTTCCTTGGTTCTGGCGAGACTGCTCAAATCTTTTTAATCTTTTGTAGAAAACGAAAAGCGAAAAAGCCCGGGATGATGGGCAACCAAAATGTGATCAAACGATACAGCAGCGTACCCGCGACCGCTTGATCGGTGGGAACGCCGAACGCGGTCAGACCTGCGACGAACGCCGCCTCAATTGCGCCGAGTCCGCCCGGCGTTGGACTCGCAGTACCAATGATCGAGCCGGCGAGATAAATTGCCGCGACATTGACCGGTGAAACATTCGCGCCGATTGCCCACAAGCTCACGAGAAAAGTCGCGATATACGCGAGCGTAATCGCCGCCGAGCCGCCCAAGAGTTGTACCGCACGGAGGGGTATCTGCAATACCGCGATCAGATCGCGAATCGAATCCTTGGTCGTCTCGCGAATCTTGGTGAACTTGTCCGGGAAACGAACGAAGAATAGAACCACGAGCAGCAGTACGCCAACGCCGATGGCAATCTGCCATGGTTGGATGTCTTTAATGACCGGAATACCGCTGATGCCGACGAGCGCCAGGGCGATCAGCGCCAGCACGATATGCACCACCGCGCCCGCCGCGCCATTCACCGTCAGTGCGGTCACTGCCTTACGCTGCGGCACGCCCGACTTTTCGATGAACTGTTCGTTCACATACGCGCCGCCGATTGCTTGCGGACTAAAGCGACTGCCAAAGGTCGCGGCGAATTGTGCGATCGTAAGCTGCCAGAACGAAAGCGTTTTTTCGACCGCGCCCTGTTGCGACACCGCGGCAAAGATGTAGGTCGCAACCGATCCCGCGAGCGCCAGCAGCACGAAAAGCGGATTGGCATTCCTCCACGCCTCGACGATCTTGTTGAATTGACCGAGCTGTGGCAGCAGAAAATAAACGCCTGCGCCCATGCCGAGCAAAAACAAAAGCGAGCGCTTGCGAACGCGAAAGACCGATTCCTTTTCTTTTTCCTTCTGCGACGGGGTAACTTGCGCGATCGCTTCCTGCAATTCGTCAAGAAAAGTCGGATCGATTTTCAGATTCTCGCGGGTCGCGGTAGAGAGCGCGAGCGGTTCGAGCGCGGGTCTCGCCTCTTGCAGCGGCTTGGGTCCCAAAACTTGCAGCGCGGTATTCACTGTTCGCTCCACTCCGACGACGGGCGCCATCGAGGCGAGAATCTGCGCGGTCTCTTGACCCAGCGCGGGATCATCCGCGCCCGCGGCGGCGAAACCAAAATCGATGAGCCACGGCTGATTCTTTTCGTCGATCAAAATATTCGCCACGCGTAGATCGCCGTGATAAATACGCGCCTCGTGCAACAGCAGCACCTGCCGCCAGATTTCTGTCAATAACGCGTCGGTGATTTCCTCTTCGCGCAGGTCGGTGAGAATACGACCGGGCACGCGTTTTTGCGCGAGCAGCGCGTAATCCTCCGCGACGCGCGTGGTGAATTCGACGTCCGGTGTTCGCACCTCGTGTTTTTGCGCGAGCAATGACAAGTACGCCTCGTGCTCGATCTGCTGCACCGGCGTGAGAAAGGGCGCGCTGCTCGCCGGGTCTTTCAACAACACCGTGCGCCACAATTTGAAAAGAAAATCCGCGTTGCGCTGTTCGGTGCCGAGCAGTTTGACAAAATATTCCTGTCCATCCTGCGCCTGCGCAAAGTAGGGGACCGAGCCGCGCGCATCTGCGCTCACCGGCTTGATGTTTTTGATTTTGATTTCGTGCTCATCAAATGCTTCGCGGATTACGCGCGTCGAAACGTCTTCTTGCGGCACGCCGAGCAGCAAGTTCGTCAACGCGCCGATTACGATGCCGAGCGCCAGACCGCCAATGATTTCAAGAGGCACGTACGTACCGCTGAGGAACTCTGCCAGCGTTACGACTAGCACCGCGCCCCAAACAAAACGGCGCACCGCTTTACTCAAAAAGGGATCCGCGATGGTCGCGAGCGCCGCCACAATCGCCAGATTGCGCGAGGGGATGCCACTACCGACTGAGCCGACGCGCAGGAAAAGTTGGTCGAAGAGGTCTTGATTCGCCTCACGCGCCAAGAGCAAGCGCGCACCGGTCGTCAAGATCCACGCCAGCGCGCCGCCGAATGCGAGACTCCGCGCGAGCAGCAGTTTGCCGATAAAGAGCGCGAGCGCCACCGCCGCGATAATTGCGCCGAGCGAGCCGGTCTGCAAAATAAATTGGAGCAGCGGCGTCAGCGAGGTAGGAAGCACCTGAATAACGCCGAACAAGGCATCGGCGGGTCTAAAAAATCCTTTGGTGGCAAACAGAATCAGCGCGGCGAAGAGGAGCACGAGCAGCCCGACGATGACAAAGATCAAATCCGTCGGACGGCGGTAAATCGTGACAGAGTTCGTCGTGAAGCGCTTTCGCAGATCCGCGATTATTTCAAAGATTTTTTCCTCGAGGTCTCAAGTATCGTCAGGGCAGGGATGCGCGTCCCGAACAACTCGACGCGCGAGCGATAATGCGTCAAATATTAACGCGGCAGAATCCTGCCGCGCGCAGTGCAACTCAATTGCCGCTCAACCCATGGTGAAGAATGCGGCTATTTGATTTCGTGTTCACCCTCTGAACGCATCAGGGAGTTGGTTTGACTGTCGGCTTTGCGGTGGGCGCAACCACCGTTACATTTACGGCGGGCGGATTGACCGTCACATTCACCGCCGGTGGTTTTTGATTCTGCGTTGGTGCAGGATTCACATTAATGTTGGTCGTGCGAGCGCCAAAGAGACCGCCCAGCGCGCCGGTGTACAACAAAAACAGTACAAAGAGCACGATGACGATCGCGACCACTGCAAGCAGTAGATTCAATCCCCCCGCGCCGGAACGAGGCGCTTGGGGCGGCGGTGCGTTCACATTCACTTGTCCCATAAATTTTCTCCGATCTGCGATGCCCACAACCAGTTTGAATCCGATTCATCGTCCGGCATCGTTCTATATAACGACTCGACCAATGTCAGGT
The DNA here is from genome assembly GCA_038253185.1 of Anaerolineae bacterium. GTDB lineage: Bacteria > Chloroflexota > Anaerolineae > UBA4142 > SHND01 > JBBSHK01. The sequence goes on from JBBSHK010000155.1 coordinate 6,697, forward strand.
GACGATTCGCGCCGCGCTTCTCACGCGCTCGAAATATTTCCCACCTCACATTGTCACCCGCGCCGTCATTTCCCGAAATCGAACCCCGCGCGCCCGCGCAGATGAGAAGCGCATTCGCGCGGTGAATCCGAAAGTAAAAGCATACGAATGACACTAACTGAACGTAGTCTTTAATATGAACTATCCAAAAATTTTGGGACTGGGGCTGGGCGTGCCGCAGCACCAATACACGCAAACCGAAATCTACGAACGCTTTCTCGAACCACATCTCGGCAACAACCGCCGGGCGCGCGCCATCTTTGGACGCGCCGGCATCAAGCGCCGTTTC
>JBBSHK010000156.1:0-6999 GCA_038253185.1 Anaerolineae bacterium
GACATCGGCTCCTGCGCGATTTTCATAATACGTCGAATCTTTGCCGCCGCGCGTTTCAATTTGCGATCCAGTAATGGATCAAGAGCTTCGCCTCTCGCCTGCGCTTCAAGAATGGTGCTGCGTTCCTCGACTGGCAGTATCTCCATCTCGAGCGCGATTTCTTCGGAGGTCGGTTCACGCCCAAGCTCTTGCTGCAAGCGCCGCGAAACGCGAATTAGCCGATTGATCGTCTCGACCATATGCACAGGAATTCGAATCGTGCGCGCCTGATCGGCAATCGCGCGCGAGATCGCTTGACGGATCCACCACGTCGCATAGGTGGAAAATTTATAACCCTTGCTGTGGTCGAATTTTTCGACGGCGCGCAAGAGTCCGATATTGCCCTCCTGGATCAGATCGAGAAAAGACATCCCGCGTCCGATATAGCGCTTCGCCACACTGACCACCAGTCGCAAATTCGCTTCCGCCAGTTGCTGCCGCGCGATCTCACCCGCGGCGACTTCATTCTTTAATTTGAACTGCCTCTTCGCGTCCAGTCCGGGCTTGCGCAATAACGCTTGCGCGCTATAGCCGCGCTGCATTCGTTCGGCTAGCCGCCCTTCGTCCGCTGAATTCAGCAGGGGGACACGACCGATTTCGCGCAAGTACATTCGTACTGGATCGCTGCCGGTCTCATTCGCCATCGCGTCGATGCGCAAGGTCACATCGCTGTCGGGGGCAGTGTAGCCGCTGTCGACTTGCACCTTTTCGATCTTGACCTTGACATTCATTTCGCCGAGCAATTGCTCAAGGTCAGCCAGCAAACCGGGGTCGTCGTCAATATCGGGAAATTCTTGGCGAATGTCGTCGAGGGTCAGCCGTTTGCGCGCGCCGGCTTTGGTCACGAGCTTGTCGAGCACCTTGTCCATATCGGGCAGCTCGCGCGTGTCGCCACCATCGGTTGGCAGGGTGGTCACGACGGTCAAGAGCGGCTCGCCGGCAACGTCAATCTCCGGCACCGGCGCGACCTGACCGTTATTGCCTGATTTTTTTAAATGCTTCACAGTCGTCAATTTTTTCCTTGCCATCTCTGTGTCTAACGGCTTTTAATATCCACAAAGGCTGAACTTTTCAAGACCGTGCGAGCATTGAGGGCGCGCTGGGTCTCGGCGATATGTTGGCGCAGCGCGTCCGCAAAGGCGTACAGCGCCACCTGTTCGGACAGGGAAGTGTCTTCCAGCGCGAATTGCAATTGAGTCAATTCATCACGATAACGCTGCAAGCGCAGCCGGTACGCCGCCGCTTCCAACTCACGCGCGGTGTCCGCTTCGGAAAGGTTCAGCTGCTGCGCGGCGTCGCGGAATCGCGCGGCTTCCGCGCGTGCCGCTGCACTCACTCTATCCAAGAATTCATCACTGTCAAAATCGCGCGACGTAAAAAGGTACTGGCGCAGCGCCTGCCAGATTTCGCGCGCCGCCGGATTTTGGAAATCATCCGGTTCCAAAAAATCCACGCGCGAGATTTGCGCCGGATCGTAAAATAAAAGTGAAAGCAAATGCTCGTCGTACTTGGCGCCCGCGCGCACCGCGGGCGCTCCAGTTGAGGCCACCTGTTTTGTTTTCACGCGATCACCACGCGACTCGAGTTGTTGCGCGAGCACGCGCTCATCGGTTTGCACGAGTCGCGCGAGTTCTTGAAGATAATGCCCGCGCTCCACGGCGTCATTCATCTCGGCAATCACCGGCAGCAAGCGCCGGACCGCTTCCGTCTTGCCACGAGCGGTTTTCACGTCGAGGTCGCGCGTCTGCGCGCGAAAATAATAATCGACGAGCGGCAGCGCGTGATCGACCAACTCTTGCCATTGCGCGCGATCGTCGAGAATCACCTCATCCGGATCGCGACCCGGCGGCAGCTCAATAATCAGCAGCTCCGCTTCGAGCCGCTCTTCAAAACCAATCAACCCCGGACCAACCGGCACCGGCACTTGCTTGCGATTCAATGCGGCGCGAGCAAGTTCGAGACCGCGCTCGGTGGCGGCTTCCCCCGCGACGTCGGCGTCCAACGCGAGCGCGTAACGCTTGGTCAATCGCTGGAGTTGCGACAATTGTTTTTCCGTCAACGCAGTGCCCAGTGCCGCGACCACATTCTTGAAACCCTCTTGGTGCGCGATCACGACATCGGTATAACCTTCAACGATGACCGCGAGATGAGTGTTGCGAATCGCGTCTTTGGCGAGGTCGAGACCGTAGAGCACGTCACTCTTGCTAAAGAGCGGCGTGTCGGGTGAGTTCAGATATTTCGGTTGCTGCTCCGGTTCGAGCGCCCGCGCGCCAAACGCAATCGTCTGCCCGCGCCGATTACGAATCGGAAACATCAGTCGTCCGCGGAAACGATCGCGATAACTACCACTCTCGTTCGCGAAAACTAATCCCGCGCGTTCGATCTCCTGTGCGCGGAAACCTTTGGTTTCGAGATGCTCGCGCAAGCTCGCGTTCGCGGACAGCGCGAAACCGAGTTGGAACGTTTCAATCGATTCGCGATTGATCCGCCGCTGCCGCAAGTATTCGCGTGCGTACTGCGCCGCCGCATGATGCTTGAGCACGTAGTGAAAATAATTCGCGGCGTGCTCGTGAATGTCGAGCAACGCCTGCCGATTTTGATCGGCGTCCGCGTCGCGATGCAATTCGACGCCCGCGCGTTCAGCGAGCAACCGGAGCGCGTCGCCAAAATCCAAATTGTCGCGCTTCATCACAAAACTGAACACATCGCCGCCGGTGCCGCACGCGCCAAAACAATGCCACGAACCTTGATCGGGAAAAACGACAAACGAGGGCGTCTTTTCGGAATGGAAAGGGCACAGCCCTTTGTAATTACGTCCCGCCTTTTTCAGTTGAACCGATTGGCCAATCACATCGACAATATCGACGTGCGCCTTGATTTCGTCAATAACGCTCATGGGAAAATTTCGAATGCTGAATAATCAATGACGAATGAAATTGCATTCACCATTCAACATTCTGCAATCAGCATTGTTTCGATATTGTCACAGGTCAAAACCTTTGTCAAGGCAGAGGAAAACACGCGCGCGTTTTTGCTTGTCAAACAAAATTTTTTCGTCTCACCGGGAGCTGTCTTCCAATTCATTCACACCGGTTTTGACGAATCATCGACGCTTGCCGCGACGTGATGTTCAAATCGGCGCAGACCGAAAAGGGTGGCCAAGATGACGATCGCGGAGACGGTAGCGAGAAAATAAAGTCCCGCCGCGATCGCCAGTCCCAGCGCGGCGACTGCCCAGATCGTTGCGGCGGTGGTCAGCCCGCGCACCGTCGGACCATCTTTGATCACGGAGCCGGCGCCCAAAAATCCAACACCAGTCAGAATGTTCTGCCACATTCGCGACACGTCGTCGGAATGTGGAAAATAGTCAATCGCGATCAAGCCGAACATCGTCGCGCCGATGCAAATCAGTATATTCGTGCGCAAGCCCGCGGGCTTTCTGTCGTGCTCACGCTCCCAGCCAACGAGACCGCCCAGCACTGCCGCGAGCACCAGTTTCAGAATAATATCGAATTCGTTCGGAGAAATCATCGCGCCCCCTCCCGTGAACGACGAACGCGGGTTTCTGTACTGCTATGGAATCAATTCAAGATTACAATTCGCGAGCGTTTTCGAGCGAGTAAAAAAGCGCGGGATGCCCACCCCAATGCATTGGGAACATCCCGCGCTTTGATGTGAGCAGAAAAAAATTTGCGCGTTCGGCAAATTAAGCCCGCCAACGTCACTTGTCTTTCGCGACCTGCTCCATCGCGGCTTGCGCCGCGGCGAGTCGGGCGACGGGGACACGGAAGGGCGAGCACGAAACGTAATCGAGACCGATCTGGTTGCAGAATTCAATTGAGCTGGGATCGCCGCCGTGCTCACCACAGATGCCGACTTCGAGATCCGGGTTTGTCGCGCGTCCTTCGGTTACTGCCGTTTGCATCAACTTGCCCACACCATCGCGGTCGAGAACCTGGAACGGATTCTCCGGCAGAATTTTATCTTCGACGTACTTGAGCAGGAATTTTCCTTCCGCATCATCGCGCGAATAACCGAACGTGGTCTGCGTCAAATCATTCGTACCGAATGAAAAGAACTCCGCGTACCCCGCAATCTCGCGCGCGGTCAACGCGGCGCGCGGAATTTCGATCATCGTGCCGAATTTGTAATCGATCTCGATGCCTTGCTCTGCCATCACCTTTTTTGCTTCCGCTTCGAGCAGCGTGCGTTGATTCTTCAATTCGTTGACGTGACCGACGAGGGGGATCATGATTTCGGGTCGCGCATCCACGCCGCGCTTTTTCAATTCACACGCCGCTTCAAAAATGGCGCGCGTTTGCATAATCGTGATTTCAGGCATCGTGATCCCCAAGCGGCAGCCGCGCAACCCGAGCATCGGATTTTGCTCGCGCATCGCTTCCACCGCGCGCAGTAACTCTTCTTTTTCCGTCAACTCATTCTCTTCAGTTGAAACATTCACGCCGTCGCGTTGCATGAATTTTATTTCTGCGCGCAGCCGCGTCACATCCGTCAGTAATTCCTCGAACGGCGGCAGAAACTCGTGCAGCGGCGGATCGATCAAGCGAATCACCACCGGCAAGCTCTGCATCGCCTCAAGGATGCCGACAAAATCGCCGCGCTGAATCGGCAACAATTGCGCGAGATATTTTTCGCGCTCAGCGCGATCTTTCGCGAGAATCATTTTGCGGACAATCGGCAGACGCTCGGTCTCAAAGAACATGTGCTCGGTGCGGCACAAGCCGATGCCCTGCGCGCCATAGGCGCGGGCGCGCACCGCATCGCGCGGGTAATCGCCATTCGCCCACACTTGCAGCCGGCGCAATTCATCCGCCCAACTCAGGAGCGTCTGCAACTCAAGCTCTTTTTCAAAATCCGGCGCAACAGTCGTAATCTCTCCCGCAAACACTTCGCCAGTGGAACCGTCAAGCGAAATCGGATCGCCTTCGCGAATCACCCGACCTTTCGCCGTAAATTTTTTGGCGCCCTCGTCCACGCGAATATCCTCGCAGCCTGCGACGCATGGCAACCCCGCGCCCCGCGCCACCACCGCCGCGTGCGACGTCGCGCCGCCGTGCTGCGTCAAAATTCCTTTCGAGGCGTACATCCCGTGCACATCTTCAGGCGACGTTTCGTAGCGCACGAGAATCACTGCCTTGCCTGCGTGTCCCCATTCCGCCGCGGTATCTGGGTCGAACGCGACCACGCCCGAGGCCGCGCCCGGTGACGCATTCAAACCTTTCGCCAGCAAATCGCCGTGACGCGCAGCTTGTTCTTTCGCGCGCTCGTCGAATCGCGGCGACAAAAGTTGCATGACGTGATTGGGCTCGACGCGCTGCACCGCTTCTTTTTTGGAAATCAAACCCTCACCGACCATCTCCACCGCGATCTTGACCGCGGATTGCGCGGTGCGCTTGCCGCTGCGCGTTTGCAGCATATAGAGTTTCCCGCGCTCGATGGTGAATTCCAAGTCCTGCATTTCGCGGTAATGCTGTTCCATCTTGCGCGCGATGTCGCGGAACTGTTGGTACGCTTTGGGCATCGCCGTTTTCATATCCGCGATTTTCAGCGGAGTGCGAATGCCGGCGACGACATCTTCGCCCTGCGCGTTCGGCAGAAATTCGCCGTACAGTTCGTTCTCACCGGTCGAGGGATCGCGCGTGAACGCGACGCCCGTGCCGGAATCGCTGCCCATATTTCCAAAGACCATCGTGACGATATTCACCGCGGTGCCAAGGTCGTCACGAATTTTATTCAGGCGGCGATATTCAATCGCGCGCTTGCCCATCCACGAACCGAACACCGCGCCGATGGCGAGGCGCAATTGTTCGTACGGGTCTTCGGGAAATTCTTGGTTCAACTCGCGCCGATACAATTCTTTGTAGCGCAGCACAATTTCTTTCAACGCATCTAGGTCGAGGTCCGTGTCCATCTTCGCGCCGCGCTCTTCTTTCACCTTGTCAAAAATCGCATCGAACTTGCGTCCTTCGATGCCCATCACGATCTTGCCGAACATCTGAATAAAGCGCCGGTACGCGTCGTTCGCAAAGCGCTCGTTGTTGGTCAACTGCGCGAGACCTTGCAGCGTTTGCTCATTCAATCCAAGGTTGAGTACGGTGTCCATCATGCCGGGCATGGAAAATTTCGCGCCGGAGCGGACCGAGACGAGCAGCGGATTTTTCGGATTCCCAAATTTTTTGCCCGTCGCCTTTTCGACTTCCTTCAACGCGGCGAGGGTCTGCTCCCACATCCCCTCCGGAAATCTTTTCCCATTCGCGACATACGTATTGCAGGCTTCAGTGGTGATGATAAACCCCGGCGGCACAGGCAAATCGGCGCGCGTCATTTCTGCCAAACCCGCGCCCTTGCCCCCGAGCAAGTCGCGCATCTCCTTGCTACCTTCTTTGAACAGGTAAACCCACTTGGCAATTTTTGATTTGTGATTTCTGACTTCTGATTTGGCGCGCGCTGCTTTGAGTTTGCCGTTCTTGCTATTCATCGCGCGTTTACGAGTTATCGTTTTGCCCAACCGTGTTGCTCCTGTGCGAGTTTTTGCTGCTTTTGTTTTCGCTGCCATTTTGTTCCGTCCTCCAAGTAAACTACAATTGCACTTTGTCGTCCAAGACGTACTACTTTATCTTTGCCGCGACCAGATGGTCTTTTACCCACTTGGTAAATTCATCACGTCCGCTCTGACTTGCGGCGATTTGCAATATGATCTGCTCCTGTTCATCTATGTTCGCACTGATCTCGTATCCATTCAACACGAGGAAAATTTCCATCGGCGCATGTCCGGCGCGCTTGTTGCCGTCAACAAAAGGATGATTCATCACGAGGGAAAACCCGAGTGCAGATGCTTTTTCGACGAGAGATGGATACAAGTCCTCACCAGCAAATGTCATCTGCGGTTGTGCAACACTAGACTCGAGCGCGCCCAAATCGCGCACGCCTACAGATCCA
>JBBSHK010000157.1:0-6997 GCA_038253185.1 Anaerolineae bacterium
CGATGCCGGAGAAATTCCGCGCGGTGATTGAGAACGTCGCCATCCTCGTGAGTGACGCGCCGACGCGCGCGCAGTTGGAGGACGCGGGACTCGAAGGAGATGAATTGTTGCTCGGTCTTTATCAAGGTGTGCCGCTGACTGCGCGCACGGGTGGATACAATATGGTCGCGCCCGACGTGATTCACATTTTTCAAAAACCGATTGAAACAATTTGCCGCACGCCGGACGAAATTCGCGCGCAGGTACAAGCAACGGTGCGTCATGAACTCGCGCATTATTTTGGGATCAGCGATGAGCGGTTGGAAGAATTGGGCAGCGGATAGCGAATCGCAAATCGCAAGTAGCGAATAGCAGCTCGCGAATCGCAAAGGAGTATGTATGACTACTTTTAACGACTATGTCGAACAGAATCGCGAACGTTTTACTGCCGAACTGCAAGATTTTTGCCGACAGCCCAGCGTCGCCGCGCAGAATCTGGGGATGGAAGCGATGGCGCAAAAGGTGCTGGCGCGTTTGATCGAACTCGGCGCGGAGGCGCGGATTATTCCGGTGCCCGGCGGCTACCCGGTGGTGTACGGCGAGCTTGGCTCGGGCTCCAAGACCTTGATCATTTACGACCATTACGATGTCCAACCCGCCGAGCCGCTCGAATTGTGGGACACGCCGCCGTGGGACGCGGCGATTCGCGACGGCAAAATTTTTGCGCGCGGCGTTGCCGACAACAAATCGGAATTGATCGGACGTATTCAGGCGATTGAGAGTTGGCTGCGGACGGAAGGCGAACTGCCGCTGAAAATAAAATTCGTGTACGAAGGCGAAGAAGAAATCGGCAGTCCGGGTCTCGGTCGATTTGTCGAGCAAAACCGCGCGCTGCTAAAAGGCGCGGACGGCTGCTTGTGGGAATTCGGCGGCAAGGACATTAACGAGCGACCGACGCTCACCTGTGGACTGAAAGGAATTTTTTATTGCGAGCTGCACGCGCACGGCGCGAACCGCGATTTGCATTCCGCGACCGCGGCAATTGTCCAAGACCCCGCGTGGCGTCTGACGTGGGCGCTCAATTCACTCAAGGATCAAAATGATCGCATTCTGATTGACGGCTATTACGATCACGTGCGCCCGCCGAATGAGATGGAGATCGCAGCGGCGAAGAAAATTCCGTTCGACGAAGCACGCGAAAAACAAAATTACGGCATCAAGCAATTCATCAACGACCTGCACGGTCTCGATGTCGTTTTGAAAAATATGTACGAGCCGACCTGCACCATCTGCGGTTTGTATTCCGGTTACGTCGGCAAGGGTTCAAAAACTGTGTTGCCGAATCACGCCTTTGCGAAAATTGATTTTCGGCTTGTGCCGAATCTCACGCCCGATTTGGTGCATCAGCTTTTACGCAAGCACCTCGACGCGCGCGGCTTCGAGGACATCGAGGTCAAGCCGCTCGACAGTCAAGAACAAGTCGCGCGCTCGCCGCTCGATTCCAAAATCGTACAAGCGGCAATTGCGGCGGCGCAGTCGACATACGGACAAGACCCGGTGGTCTATCCCACGAGCGCGGGCAGCGGTCCGATGTATGTCCTGTGTCAGCAGCTCGACATTCCGGCGGTCAGCGCGGGCTGCGGCTATTGGGATTCACGCGCGCACGCGCCGAACGAAAACATTCGCCTCGCGGATTATTTTGAAGGAATGCAGTTCATTCACGACCTGATCAAAAACTTCGCGGGAAATTGACGCGAAAGAAACGAAAGCAAAGCGCGCCCATAATCAAGCGGAGAGAGGCGATAACAGATGAGCATTCAATTGGAAATTCCTGATTCAGTCACGGCGGCGATGCGCGTGGCTCCTTCAGAAGCGAAAGAACAATTGCTGATGGAGTTGGCGGTCGCCTTGTATGCGCGAGAACTGCTTTCCTTTGGCAAGGCGCGTGAATTGATCGGATTCGGCAAGTACGAATTTGGTGTGTTGTTGGGCAGACGTGGTGTGCCGCGCCATTACACTGCTGAAGATTTAGCTGACGATATTTCCTATGCCAATCGTTAGCAACACTTCACCTATCCTGAATCTTGCTATCATCAACTACCTTGATTTGCTGCAACGGCAGTTCGTGCAAGTATTGATTCCTGCGAAGGTGCTTGATGAAGTGCGAAGCGAACAAGAAGCTCCGGGCAAGCTGAGCATTCGTCAGGCGTTGCAAGATGAATGGATTCGTGTCGGCGAACTGCAATCTCCGCATCTGGCACACGCGCTGGCGTTGGAACTCGAGGAGTGAGTCGGCTGCGATTGCATTGGCGCTGGAGCAAGGTATTTCCCAAATTCTGATGGATGAACGCGATGGTCGCGCCAAAGCCAAGGCACTCGGACTCCAACCGGTTGGTGTGTTAGGCGTCTTGCTGCGCGCCAAGCGAGAGGGGAATTTGGGTTCGGTTCAAGCCGCGATGTTGAAACTCAAGCAGGAGGCGGGGTTCTTTATCGCGGATAAACTGTACGTGGATGTCCTCAAGCAAGCTGGGGAAATTTCTTAAGGTCGGAGCTATCACGATTCACGCGCGCACGCGCCCAATGAAAACATTCGCCTTGCGGATTATTTAGAAGGAATGCAGTTCATTCACGATTTGATAAAAAATTTCGCGGCGAACTAATGCGAAACAAAAACGCGGCGGGCATTACGCCCGCCGCGTTTTTATGCGTTGCTCTTCTTTTCCAACTTCGCGTACCGCGCAATCAGTCGTTTGATGCCTTTGCCCGCGAATGCGACTTCGAGTTCTTCATCGTCACCGTTCAGCTTGCTTGAAATAATCGTGCCTTCACCGAACGTGGGATGCACCACCTTGTCGCCCGCGCGAAATTGCGCGCTCGTCGCGGGCTCTTCGCGCGGCGGCTTGTCCCGCGCGCTCGGCGCGGGTGTCCACGTCGTTTGACTTTTGTATTTCAAGTTTGATAGAAATTCGTCCAGCGTGTTGCGTTTTTCGCCACTTTTAGTCTTGACCAGTTCGCGCGGAATGTCCGCCAGAAAGCGCGACGGTTCGCCCGGCTCCGATTCGCCGTACTGCGAGCGGCGGAAGGCGTACACCAAATACAATTTTTCTTTGGCGCGCGTGATGCCGACGTAGGCGAGCCGTCGTTCCTCTTCCATCTGCATCGGTTCATCGAACGAACGTGAGTGCGGGAAAATCCCTTCTTCCATTCCCACAATGAACACCACGGGAAACTCCAGTCCTTTCGCCATATGCAGCGTCATCAACACCGGCGCGTCTTCGCGTTCCGCCAACGCGTCGACGTCCGACACCAGCGCGACATTTTCGAGGAATTCGGTCAGCGCGTTTTCCGGATCGAGGTGGTTGTAATCGCGCGTCACCGCGCGGAGTTCCTGCACGTTCGTCCAGCGGTCATCGCCCTCGCGCGTGCCGTCGCGAATAAATTCTTCGTACCCAATTCGTTCGATCAGGCGATCGAATAAATCAGTGAGTGGCAATTCCTTCTTCGCCGCGAGCAGGTCTTGCAAGATTTGCGAATAGGCGAGCAGCACCCGCCGCGTCCGCGTATCAAAGTATTGCGCGAAGGGCGTTCCCGCATCCCCGCCATTTCCATCCGCGCCTTTTTCTTCTTTCAACATTTGCAGCGCGCTGATCACCGGCACGTGCAATCGTTCTGCCGCGTGCTGCAAGTCTTCCTGAGTGCGGCGACCGATCCCGCGCGGCGGAACGTTGAGCACGCGGTTGAATGCGACGGTATCATTCGGATTATTCAACAGGCGCAAATACGCGAGCAGATCCTTGACTTCGCGGCGTTGATAAAATCGCGTCGCGCCGACGAGCTTGTACTTCATCCCGCGCCGCACAAACGCTTCTTCCACATTGCGCGACTGGGCGTTGGTGCGATAGAAAATCGCGAAATCGCCGGATTTGAATTTTTTCTGCGAAGTCAGCCGCACGATTTCATTGACGACGAACTGCGCTTCTTCTTGCTCGTTGTAGGCTTCAAAAATTTCAATCGGAATCCCGCGCGGATTTTCGGTCCAGAGTTGTTTATCCGTCCGGTTCGGATTGCGGCGAATGACCGCGCGCGCCACGTCGAGAATCGTTTGGGTCGAGCGATAGTTCTGTTCCAGTAAGACAGTTTTTGCTTCGGGGAAATCTTCGCGCAGTCGCATCACGTTGCGATAGTCCGCGCCGCGCCACGAGTAGATCGATTGATCGTCGTCGGCGACGCAAAAAATATTGCGATATTTTCCGGCGAGTAATTTCACGATCAAATACTGCGCGACGTTCGTGTCCTGAAACTCGTCCACATGCAAATAGACATAGCGCCGTTGATAACGCGCCAGCACATCCGAATGGTCTTGAAATAATTTGACGGTGTAATTCAGCAGGTCGTCAAAGTCCACCGCATTGTTGTCGAGCAAAAGCACTTGATAACGCTGATAGACGCGGCGCACGGCTTCGTGCCAGTACGTCGGCGGCGCATATTCTTCGGGACCGATCAATTCATTTTTCGCGCGCGAGATCGCGCCGAGCACCGCGCCGGGGCGATACACTTTATCGTTGAGTTGAAGCTCTTTCAAAATTTGTTTAATGAGGGCGGACTGATCGTCGTCATCATAAATCACAAAACCCGCGCCGAGTCCGACGCGCTGCCCGTCGCGCCGCAAAAAGCGCGCGCAGGTCGCGTGAAACGTGCCTATCGTCAGGTCGCGCAGTTTTTCTTCACCCACCAATTTCGCCAGACGCTCGCGCATTTCGCGCGCGGCTTTATTGGTAAAGGTGACCGCGAGGATATTGTGCGGCGCGAGGCGAATTTCTTCGAGCAAGTACGCCACGCGATAGGTGAGCACGCGCGTCTTGCCGCTGCCGGGACCCGCGAGCACGAGCACCGGACCTTCGATAATTTCAACCGCTTGACGTTGCGCGGGATTGAGTTGGGCGAGAATATCCATCGGCTAATTGCGGAATACGAATTGCGGATATTGGAATGACGGAGGACGGACGACGGTTGACCGATGACCAACAACTAACAACTAACAACTAATGTCCAACCACCACGCCTTCAGCAACCATCTGCTCGACCGTGCAATTTTCTTCAGGGTGCCAGTGACATTCGATTTCGGGCGCGGGCATTGCGCGACTGCTCGCAAGCATCTGATACAGGCGACACAGTGCCAAGCCCATTACATTCGCGAAACATCCCTCGACGCGTTCGACAGGACGGAATGCTTGATGCTGCACTGCATACGCCGCGGCTTTGTCCAGCGGGTCGCCGGTTGCAACGTAAGACTTAATCTCCGCGTCCGAATAATTTCGCATCCACACGCGCGTGTGAGTCACCTGTGTCATTCGACCGCGAGCATCTGCCAGTGTCAATCCACCATAGACCGAATGCACGCGCCCTCGCAAATTGTTGAGCATCGCTGTTGCTTCCATCGCATCGCGCGGCTTGCCGAGAATTCTGTGGTCCAATTCAACATCGGTGTCCGCGCTGATCACCGTCGCGTTCGGAAATTGTTTACGCGCTGCGTTCGCTTTCAGTTGGCTCAGGCGCGCGACCAACTCCGGAGCGGTTTCGTTCGGCTGCGGCGTTTCATCAACATTCGTCGGCGCGATCTCGAAAGAAAGATTGAGCAAGCGCAACAGCTCGCGGCGGCGCGGCGAGGCGGATGCCAGCACGGGTGGAAAATGAGACATATGTTCGTTTCCATTATAACCGCGCGGATACAGTTGAACAAGTTTGCGGAAGCGCGATGACGAGTTTATAATCGGTCGCACTTTAACGTCGAAGGAACGGTCAGAAAAAATATGGCGATTCAATTTGGCACGGACGGTTGGCGCGCGGTGATTGGCGAAGAGTTCACTTTCGATAATGTGCGGCACGTCGCGCAGGCGATTGCCGATTTTCTAAATGAAACGCGCGAGCACGCGCCGAGCGCGGACGCGCCGATCGTGATTGGATTCGATACGCGTTTTCTCTCTGACCGTTTCGCGATTGCCGCAGCCGAGGTGCTCGCGGCGAACGATTTTCCTATTATTCTCAGTCGCGCGGATTGTCCGACGCCGGTCGCGTCGTACGCGGTGCGCGCATTAAAGGCACGCGCCGGCTTGATGATCACGGCGAGTCACAATCCGCCGCGCTATAGCGGCGTGAAATTGAAATCGTCCGCGGGCGCCTCCGCGCCAACCATTCAGACCGATCGCGTTGAAAAAATTTTAGCAGACAATCTCAAACGCGGGCGCGCCCCCTCCGTTCGTCCGTACGACGACGCCAAAGCCGCGGGCGCGATTACGCGCATGAATTTTTTCCCGCTGTATTTTGAGCACATACAAGGTCTGGTCGATTTGCGCGCCTTCGGGCAAGCCGCGTGGCGCGTAGTGTGTGATCCGATGTACGGCGCGGGACGCGGCTATTTGCGCTCGATTCTCACCGCGGCGGGCTGCGAAACCTTGGAGATTCGCGGCGAACTCAATCCGGGCTTTGGCGGGATTCATCCCGAGCCGATTGAAAAATATCTCGCCGCCCTCGTCGCCGAGGTGCGCGACCATCATTCCGACATCGGACTCGCGACCGACGGCGATGCCGACCGCATCGGCGCGATTGATGCCGAGGGCGCGTTCGTCGATCCGCATCACGTCTTTGCGTTGGTGCTGCGCTATTTGGTCGAAGACCGCGGCTTGCGCGGCGATGTGGTGAAAACGATTTCGACCACACAGATGGTGAATGTATTGGCGGCACGTTACAACTTGCCGCTGCACGAGACGCCGGTCGGATTCAATCATATCGCGGACCTGATGGAGACCAACGACGTGCTGATCGGCGGCGAAGAAAGCGGCGGCATCACGATTCGCGGGCACGTGCCGATGGGCGACGGGATTCTGATGGGCTTGCTGCTGATGGAAATCATGACCAAGTATCGTCGTTCGCTGCGCGGTCTGCTCGACGATTTGCGCGCGGAGTTGGGAACATTTTTTTACGCGCGCCGCGATCTCCGCACCGCGCCTTTTTCCAAAGC
>JBBSHK010000158.1:0-6978 GCA_038253185.1 Anaerolineae bacterium
CGGAATTTTTTTCTTGCGCGCGAAACGATACGCCGCGTAGACAATCGCATCGAGAGAAATGTTGGCTGTGTGGACGAGATCGAAGCGCTCGCCGCGCGCAGGCAAGCGGTCGAGCGCGCGTTCGAGCGCAGGCACACGCGGGGTCCAGCGCGCGAGTTGAAACAGAATCGGCGCAGCGCTCACCGGCAGCCGCGCAATCGCTGCCATCGCACGCCGCAGCGCAGGATAGGTGAAGCGCGACAGCGGTAAACGTTCCACCGGAAAGCGCTCGATGTGGACACCGTTGTGTTCTTCGGCGCGCGTCTCGATCCGCCGCTTGCCGCTCAGCCAAAAGTGTTCGAGGTCCCACGCGTCGGTGGTGTAAACAAAAACGTCGTTGCCTTCGCGCGCCAGCCGTTCGCCGATCTCCTGAAAGTAGAGTTCCGCTCCGCCGGTATAGTTCCAGTAACGCGGGATGACATGTAGGACTTTCATACTTTGGTGGCGACAATAATATCCTGATAGCTCAGGAATTCGCGCCGTCCACACCACAAGCCATAATGCAGCGGCGGCTCGAGCGCCAGCCCGCGCCGCGCATATTGCTCCAGAATAAATGATTCGTCATAACCGACCGCCAGTTCCGGTTGCGCGGCGTCGGCAGTGCGGTAAATTCCGTGATCGAATTCCAAACGCATAGTACTGCGGTGCGCGGCGATGAGGTCAAGCGACTCGGGGTTCAACAGAAAAAAAGTGATCAGGCAGCGTCCGCCTTTCTTCAGCACACGCGCGACCTGACCAAAATAATTTTCCAAATCGTCCGGGAGCAGATGTGTGAACACCGAACCGAGAATCACGAAATCAAAAGTTTGGTCGGCGAACGGAAACTCGAATTCAGATGCGCGCGTTCTACCTTGTGGATTATAGTAGCGATTGTAAACGTCGACCCATTGAAAATGAAAGTTGGGATATTGTTTGGAAATCGTTTTTTGGCACCAGCGGATGCCGGTTCGCACAATATCAAAGCCCTCGTAGCGCCCCTGTTCATTCAAGTAACCGGTGAGTGGAAAAGTTTTACGCCCGATACCGCAGCCGACGTCGAGCACACTTTCGTACGGCTGAAGCTCACCCAACTGGATAAAATATTTCAGGAACTCTTGACCATTCTGTTTGAACGTGGCAACATCGCGCGCTCCATCGAACATCAAGCGCGTTGGAGGAATCAAAGGGTCGCGTCGACCGAGCAGCTCGTCCAGCGCATCGCGCGAGAGGGCGCGCGCATCTTCGAGCGCGGATTTGAGCGGTGCGGGAAGTAAGGTGGTGATGGGGTTCATCTCATTTGTGAGTTCGATTGAAAATATCGCCGAGCATTTTGGAGAGCGTGCGTTTCGCAAACGCGTGTTCCAAGTCCTGAACGTGCGCTTCGCGGTCGGCGACGATTTTTTCGAGATGCCGGGCGTAGGCGCGCCAGCGCGCGGCATCCGTTTCCGCCCCGGGCATCGCGCCTTGTGGTAGCGGGAGCGGAGCGCGTGGAACGCGCGGCGTCACCGCGACCGCGCGCAGCAATTCATCCACGCGCGTCGTCCAGGTCTGCCGCGCGAGAAATTCGTTCACCTGCGCATAGTCCATTTTTACGCGCGCCGCGCGTTCGATATTCGCGATGAATTCGTCGGCATCGCGCGAGCAGTAGACCCCCGGCATATCCGCCAGTTGCGGCTGGTCGGTGGCGACCACCGGTTTCCCGCACGCGAGATATTCGTACACCTTGAGCGGATCGCGCGCCTGGTTGAAGGCATCGTTGGGCGAGGGCAAGAGACACACGTCAAAATTTTCCGCGTACGCGGGAACATGGGCGCGCGCGACTTGACCGTGCAAATGTACGTTGGGAAAATTTAGCTCGCGCGCGATCGATGCTTCAACCGGACCCAGGAGGTGCAACTGCCACTGTGACTTTGCCCGCGCCAGCTGCGCCAGCAAATCCACATCGACGTTATGTCGCCAAATCCAACCCCAAAAGCCGAGTGTGATCGCGCCGCGTTCGATGATGATCGCGCCGGCTCCGCGCCCCCGAAATTTTTCGACGTCCACGCCATTTTTCAAAAGGATGATGTGGGGGCAGCCCGCCGCGCGCATTTTGGCGACCAGTGGCTCGGACACCGCGAGCGCCGCGTCGCAATTTTGCGCGAGGTATTTTTCCGCGAGCGCGTCGTAGCAATAATAACTGCGCATCGCCGGGTAATCGTCGTGCACGTCGAAAACGATTTTATAGTCGCGCGCATTCAGCCCCGGCAGAAATTCGAGGAAGGGACGGAATGGCGCGGAGACTATCGCGATCTTCTCCTCGCCCTGCGTTTCGAATCCAGTGAGTAGGTGGTCTAACTGGGCGCGTGATTCGTCCATCGCGCCATAGTCCAAGCCATAGAACGCCGCGACCACGCGCGCTTCAGACATTCCGATTTCTGCGAGATCATACACGCGCAAATTCTCTGCGCGCGGCTTGACGCGACTTTTTTCCATCTGGAGGTACAGCGCGCGCTGCCCGCGCCGAGCCAATTCCGCCGCGAAACGTACCGGGCGATGCGCGCCGTCCATATTATCCCAGCCAATCGGACTGAGAAATAAAAAATTCATCGGTGCTCGCGCCAACGGTCGCGAATTCGCTTGAGCCACATCAACGGGTGAGTGCGCTCCAACTTTTTCAGATAGACATCGGTTGCGCGCGCGTGCTGTTCCAGATCGCGAATATAGCCGAGCCGTTCGTCCGCCGTGCGCTCGAGGTGCGCCAGCAACGCCAATGTGCGCTCGACCAGCGTGCTCGGATCTTCAAAGCCATCGGACGGGAATTCATTGTGCTCGCGAGGCGCGCGCGGCGGCGTGCTTGAAATGAGCGCCATTAATTTTTCGGCGCGCGCCTCCCACGAACTGGCGCGCAAGAATGGATCCACACGCGCGCGGTCGAACGGCGCGGCAGCCGCGGCTTTAATCTGCGTCACAAACTGCGCTGCCGAGTTTGCGACCCATACGCCGGGAACAACTGACAATTGCGGCGTGTGCAAGGCGACCACCGGTTTATGCGCGGCGAGATATTCGTACAGCTTGATAGGATCGCGACCGCGGCTGAAATCATTGCTGGGAAATGGAATCAGGCACACATCAAAACCCGTCACGTAATCCATCAGCTCATCGTGCGCGCGCCGACCGAGTAAACGCACATTGCCGAGCGCGCGCAGGCGCGTAACATCCGTGGAAGTTTGTCCGATGAGATTGAGCGTCCACGTCGGTCGCTGCTGTGCCACCTGTTCGAGCGCGGGGAGATCGACCGTATAGTCCGCAAGGTGTCCCCAAAAGCCGAGCGTCAATTCACCGCGCAATAGATCGCGCGGCGCGGGACCGCGTGCGTAAAAATCCAGCGCGACGCCATTGGGCACAATTTCGATGCGCGTCGACGGCGCGAGCGCGCCAAATTTTTGCGCGAGCGCTGGTGTAACCACTGTAAGCAGATCGACATTGCGCGCCAGAAATTTTTCGGCGTGTGGATTGGCAAAGTAATGACCGAGCTGACCGGCGTCGGTGAAATCGTCGAGGCAGTCGTAAACCGTGCGATAGCCGCGTGCGCACAGCGTTTGCCAGAGACCCACAAAGGGCGAAAAGGGAATCATCCAGATGGCGCAGCGCGAATTGCTTCGCTCGAACGTTGCCAGCGCAGCGCTGAAATTTCGGACGAGCAGATTCGCCGTGCCCGTGTTAAACCCGAACCACGCGCGCCGCAGCTCACTTTCGCTCAAGCCCAATGCGCCCAGCGAAGTGATCTGAATATTGGGCGTGACGGCGCGCGGTGCGCCGAGACCGACTTGTACAAAAAGAATATGGTGTCCTTGTCGCGCCAGTGCTCGCGCGATTTGTGTCGGGCGGTGCGCGCCGCCCTGGTCGTCCCAAACAATCGACGAAAAAATAACAATATCCATTTTGAATTACGCCGCGCGCGGTAATTGGAGCAGAGATTTGGCAAGCGCGAGATTCAGCTGCGACTCTCCGGCGTGCACCGCGCGCTGGTCGCGCAGCGCCGCGCGAATCGTGGCGCGCTGCGCGAGGAGTTGGCGCAGTTTCCCGGCTAATGCTTCCACCTCCAATTCATCGATCGACACTGCGTAATCGGCGGCTCGCTCCGCGAACAAAATTTCCAGTAGACCCAGATTTTTGATCCGAGTATATTCGCTGTGATTCAGCGCCAGTGCGGGAACGCCGGACGACAGCGCGAACACCAGCGCGTGATAACGCGTCGCCAGCACCACATCCATCGCCGCGGTGAGTCCTTTGACCAGGCGCTCTTTGACCGGTTCTGCATTCTCAATCAGGTCTCGCCGGGTGATGACGCGACATGGAATCTCCGCAGGGATTTGCGCCGCGATGCCGCGCATAAAGGGCACGTCGAATTTTTGATCGTTATTCACGAGGTGATGCGGAATGAAATAAACCTGAATGGGAAAATGTCGCGCCAGTTGCTCCAGCGCGCGCGCCACCCGCGTTTGCAGCGCGGCGTTCTCTGCTGTATGAATCGAGACGCCGACGCGCAGCCGCGATTCAGACCCGGCATCGGGGAGCCAAAATGGTTCGATAGCATCAGGGGCAGCGGGTTCCAGGAAAAAGGCATCGTCCAAGCCAACCCGAATCTGCGGCTTGTGCACACCGAGTGCTTTCAACGTTTTCTCGGAAAAACTAGGATCCCGCACTGTAATGATTTTCGCCAAATCCAGCGCGCGGCGCGCCAACGCTTGGTGACCCGGTTGATTAAAAGGACCGATCGTTTGACCCGTAACGAGTACGGGCTTGTGCAGCGCGTCGGCAAGGAGCAGGACGAGCGCGCGCGTGCACAGCCCACGCGGATACAAGCTGTTGAGATTGCCACCGCCGATAATGTGAATCAGGTCCTGCTCTCGCATAATTTCGACGTACTCTTTTAATTCGGCGGGCAGCGGCGGAAATGCTAACCGTCGACGGCGCTCGATTTGCGCGAGCAGTGCTCCGGCTTGCGCCAAGCCCGCTTCACCCGCGCGCAACTGGAATGAGGGTCGTTCGTCCACGTCCAAATAATCGTGACTGATGGTCCAAGACAACAAGGTCTGATCGAAATCAGCTGCTTGGCGGTAGAGCAAATAATTTTGATACAACATTGCCTCATCGCCCACATGGTAATAACCGTTGGCGCGAGTCCCCACATCGGCGATCAGCAAAACGCGCTTTTTTCTTTTCGCGGAAAGAATCATATAAATGAATCGACTTTGCGAGTTTTAGAGATTGTTTGAATATTCACTCGATTAGAGTGGAACGTCCTTCAGGGTCGAGTGGCAAGAGAAATATTATTCGACTGCTGTTCGCATAATCTATTGCCCTGGGTTTCAAGCTCAGGATCGAATTTTCAGATGACCTCTCAGGCGCGCAGGCGGAAGGTGGAGCATACTGTTCGTACAAGTCGTTCGCGCTCCGCGCGCCGGTGTTAGCGTTTCAGCATGTTCGCTAAAAATCGTCTCAGCCGTCCAACAATGCCAATGGGGAAAAAACGATTCAGACGCGCCAACTGTGCTTGCTGGGCGCGCGCAGTCATATTCAATTCCGTCGCCCAATGCTCCAACTCTTCTGTGGTGTGCTCCAGTTCCTTAATGTGCTGCCTTGAGCGCTCGAGCATCTGCTGCGTCCGCGCCAATTCCTGCTCCACACTCTCGAGGTAAGCGCGCAAGCGTGGCTCGGCTTGCAGCTCTTGGGCAAAGCTCTGGATTATGAGAGCTTTTGTTGAACTTGGGCTTGAACTGGACGCGTCGCTCCGGACCATCTCATTCACACAATCTAACAAAGCTTCGGCGCGCGCGGACCAGGTCTGCTGCTCGATAAAGCGGTCGATCACTTGACGATCGATCGTCGTACGCAGCGCTGCCTCCACACACTCCAAGAACTCGCGCGGCGAGGACGCCACCCACGTATATGGAAGGTCGACAATGCCCGGCGCGTGGCTCGCCACCACCGGTTTGTAGAGCGCGAGATATTCATACAGCTTGATCGGACTGCGACTGCGGCTGAACTCGTTATTGGGATAGGGAATCAAACCTACGTCGAATTCTTTTCCATAATCTCGGAGTTGCCGGTGCGGGACAAAACCGTGAAAGCGAACATTGGGAAAAGTTTTCAGACGCTCGGCGGCGAGTGGCTCTGAGGAGTACGAGGCAAAGCCTCCGAGCAGATTGAGCGTCCACGTGGGACGCGCGCGCGCGACATACTCGATCATCTCGGCGTCAAAGGTGGTGTTGCTGATGTGTCCCCAAAAGCCCAACGTGCGCTCGCCGCGCAGAAGGTTAGGAGGAATCGAATTCGCGTCGGGTCGCAGCCTAAATTCATTTAAATCAACCCCGTCTGGAATTACATGAACCTGATTGTGAAAGTGCCTCATCTTCTCGGCGACGTTCTCGGAGAGCGCCACGATCATTTCGCTGTGCTTTGCCAGATACTCTTCGGCTTGTAAAGTCACGCGATACACGCCGAGATTCAAGAGCGCTTTGAAATCGTCGAGCGGATAATAGATCGTGTGATAATCTCGCGCCGCGAGGACTCGGAGCAGTCGCGCAAATGGATCGAAAGGGGCGAACCAGCTCGCGATGCGCGCTTCGCCCGGCTGCTCGTGTTCACTCAAAATAGAAACGAGGCTGTCCGCAATCCTCTGCTGCAGTCCGATGTCAAAGCCGTACCAGGCGCGTGCCGCCAATGTTTCGGGTACGCCCAAATCGACCAGCGACACGATTTTGATTCGCGGGTTGAGGTTGCTCGGAGTGCGGCGGCTGTGTGCTTGTACGAACAGCACGCGGTGCCCGCGTTCCGCGAGTTGCTGTGCGATCCGCGGTGGTTGATGCCCGCCGCCGGACCAGTCCCAGTGGATGGTGCTAAAGAAAACAAAGTTCATTTCTAAATTAGTGTCTCGCTCTTGCTATCCAAGCACGACGCAGGTGACGCGCCAGA
>JBBSHK010000159.1:0-6969 GCA_038253185.1 Anaerolineae bacterium
CGACCAGCGCGTGATCGCCGGCGACTGGGATTTTTTTGGCGTCGAGCAGTTGGCGCGTTGTGGCGCGAAAGGAGGCGACCGGAATCTCGCCCGTCGCATCCGCGATGTAGAATTTTAATTCCTGAGTATCGGGGTTGTAATTCGGTCCGCGCGTGACCGTGCCCTCGACGCGGACGTAGGCGTAATTCATCGTCGCCTCGATGTTGGCGATGGAGACTTTCGGCGTTGCCGCGCCGCTCACCGCATAGAGCAGCGCGGCGATTCCGGCGAGCGCGAGCACGATGGAGCCGAGGCGCAGGGTGCGGATGGGCAAACGTTTGCGAACGGACGCGCCGCAGTGAGGACATTTTTCCAGCGCGCCGACATAGCGACCACATGAAGGACAGAGGGTGGCAGAGGGATTGTCTGCGCTCATGGCATCTCCGTTCGCGCAAAATCAAACGCGGCGAGTATAGCACACGCCGCGCAGTTTGAATAGATGCGATTAAAGAGTGAGTGGGGCGTCGTCGCATCGCGAAAAGACACAGAGCCATGAGCATTGATGACTCGGCACGACATAAGATGAGTGGTAGCCAGCGAACGAATCGGTAATTGGTTGGCGAGTGGGTCAAATTAAAATCGAGGTAGAGACCGGTGAAGGCGCGCGTGCTCAATGGGAAATACGATAGCCGTCGGCCAGGTGCAAGCGGGGCAAATTTCGGAGCGCGCTTTTAACATGGTATATTCGCGTCAAAATTCGCCCGCGGTCGAGCAAGAGATTCGCGGTCGCACAGGAGCTCCGCAAATTCGCTGATTGCTTGTGCTATAATAATGCGCAATCGGTCGAGGAGAAAAAACATTGGCACTCACACGCGAGCAAGTGGCGCACATCGCGGAACTCGCAAAACTTGAATTGAGCGACCAAGAAATGGACAAGCTGGCGCGGCAACTGTCGGACATTCTCGACTATGCCGCGCGCTTGAATGAATTGGACACCGACGCGATTGCCCCGACCGCCAGCGTGATCCCCAATCAAAATGTGATGCGCGCCGATGTGGTCACGCCCTCACTCTCGCGCGATCAAGTCTTGGCGAACGCGCCCGACACCGACCCGCCGCGCGAATTTATCCGCGTGAAAGCGATTCTCGAAGAGTGACAAGTGACGGGTGGACAAGTGACAAGGCAGGTCGCACCCCTGCGCTTGCGTTTCACGTTTAATGTTTTTCCTTCCTTGTCTCCTATCACCCAACTCATCTCAAAAATGAAAACCCCTGAGCAAGCAATCGCCGCGCGTAATACCTACGAATGTTTCTCCCTTACTGAAGCGGCTTTTTGAGATGAGTTGCGGCTACCTTTCCCGCTTATGAAAATTGCCTGGTTTGGACATGTAGCGAGCGCGCGACGCGATGGCATTGTGACGTATTCGCGCGAGACCGTGCGCGGACTGCTCGACCGCGGACTCGACGTTCTATTTTTCTACCACGCCACGCGCGAGCGCGATGTCGTCTGGCCCCCCAACGTTCAGGGCATCCGCATCGGCGCGCTCGATATTTTGAATCGCGCGGTGGTGTCGTCCCCGCGCGCCGAGCGCATCATTCGCAATACCCTCGCGCAGCAGCAACCTGAAGTCGCGAACGTCTCGCTCTCTTTTTCCAACCTCGACGGTACGCTGCCCGAGGTATGTCACGACCTCGGCATTCCGATTGTCGCGACCTTGCATTTTCCGTACGGCCCGCCCAGCTCGTTTTGGGGCAACGCCTCCAAAGTCATCTATTGGATGTACTCGAACACCTTGACCAAGTACGACGCGGTGATCGTTTTTTCGCAAAGTCAGCGCATGATGCTCGCCGAGTACGGCGTCGATCCCGCGCGCATTCGCGTGATCCCGAACGGCGTCGATGTCGAAAAATATGCGCCCGGTCCGAAAGATTACAAGGCGGAGATCGGCGCGCGGATACTAATCACTTTTGTCGGTCGCGTCGATCCGGAAAAAAATGTCAACATCTTTCTCGACACCTTCGAGTCATTGGGCTTGCCGGCGGATTGTTACGTCGTGATTGTGGGCGACGGAATCGATCTGGGGCGACTGCGGCGCAAGTACGCAGCAGACCGGCGAATTATTTTTCGCGGCTTTGTACGCGAAGACGTCGAGCGGGCGCGCATTCTGCGAGCGTCGGATATTTTTGTGCTGCCGTCCGCGATTGAGGGTTTGTCACTGTCGATGCTCGAAGCGATGGCGAGCGGCACGGCGGTGGTGGCGACCGACGTGGGTTCCGACGGCGAAGCCTTGCAGGGCGCGGGCATCGTGATCGATCTCAAAACGGTTGAGGCGCAATTGCCGCTGGCGCTGCGGATGCTGATCGACTTTCCCGAATTCCGCCACGCGCTGGCGCAACAGGCGCGTGCCCGCGCGGTCGAGCAATATTCTTTGCAGCACAACCTCGACCGTCTGGTGCAACTCTATCGCGAGTTGCGAGGCGGACGCGCGGAGCCGCCGTGGGTCTTGGATGAATTTGTGTGAACGAAACGAATTGTGATGCCAATGACGCTGAATGAATTGACCGCGTTCGAGGCGAGCGAACTTGTACGCGTCGGCGAAATCTCGTCGGTCGAATTGACGCGCGCGGTGCTCGACCGCATCGACGCGGTGGACGACCGACTGCACGCGTATCTCACCGTGACGCGCGAACACGCGCTGGCGGCGGCATACGCGGCGGATGAAAAACTCGCGCAATCGCGAAAAACGGGCGACCACAAGGGATCGCCCCTACAAGGCGTGCCGATGACGATCAAGGATGTGATCTCGACCCAAGGGGTTTGCACGACCGCCGGCTCGCACATTCTCGAAGATTTTATTCCAGTATTCGACGCGACGGTGATTGAAAAATTGAATGCGGCGGGCGCGATTCTGATTGGCAAGACGAATCCCGACGAATTCGCGATGGGGTCATCCACCGAAAATTCGGGCTATGGCGTGACGAGGAACCCCTGGGATTTGTCGCGCGTGCCCGGCGGTTCGAGCGGCGGCAGCGCGGCGGCAATCGCGGCGAATGAGGCAATTTTTGCATTGGGAACAGACACGGGCGGCAGTGTGCGCCAACCGGCGAGCTTGTGCGGGATGGTCGGCTTGCGTCCGAGTTATGGGCGCGTCTCGCGCTGGGGCGTGATCGCCTTCGCTTCGTCACTCGATCAAGTCGGACCGATGACGAAGGATGTGCGCGACGCCGCATTCATTTTGCAAATCATCGCGGGGCGCGACGAACGCGACTCGACCACGGTCGATATGGCGGTGCCGGATTATTTAGATGCGCTCGGGCACCTGGGGCAGGTACAAGACCTGCCCCTACGAGGAATACGCGTCGGCGTGCCGCGCGAATATTTTATCGAAGGTTTGTCGCGCGGTACCGAGTCGTCGATTCGCGCGGCGATCGCTCATCTCGAATCTTTGGGAGCGACGATTGGCGAAGTGAGTTTGCCGCACACCGAGTACGCGCTGCCCACGTATTACATCCTCGCGCCGGCAGAAGCCTCGGCGAACCTCGCGCGCTACGACGGCGTAAAGTACGGACCGCGTGCCGACGTGCCGGGCGATGTGTGGGAGGTGATTCGCGCGACGCGCGGCAGTGGCTTTGGCGCGGAGGTCAAGCGGCGCATTATGCTCGGCACCTACGCGCTGAGCGCGGGTTATTACGACGCGTATTATTTGAAAGCGCAAAAAGTACGGACGCTGATCAAAAAAGATTTTGACGACGCGTTCAATCAGTTCGATGTGCTGGTCGCGGGCGCGTCGCCGACGACCGCGTTCAAGATCGGCGAAAAAACGGATGACCCGCTCGCGATGTATCTTGCGGATGTGTTCACACTCGCGCAGCCGCTTGCAGGGATTCCGGCAATGTGCATCCCGTGCGGCTTTGAGGAGGGGCTGCCAGTTGGTTTACAAATCATGGCGCGCGCCTTTGATGAAGAAAAGATGCTGCGCGTGGCGTATGCGTACGAACAGACGACCGAGTGGCACAAACGGAAACCTAGTTTGAAGGTTGGCTAATTCGATATTCAATACCACTACATAGGAGAGTGGAAAAAATATGCTACAACAACCTTGGATTACAGCTCCGTCCGAAATTCTTGAACACGGGCTTGCCCTGCTGAAAAAAGATAGTGACAAGAACCGTCTTCTCGCAATGTTAAATATTGACAATGCAGTCGAACTTGCTATTAAGACTTATCTAGGGTTGCCGCGCGACATCACAGGGATTAATTTGAGTCTAAAGGACTATCAAGAAATTAGTGATAGTTTCCCACGGTTGCTCGAGGCACTCCGGCAGCATGCACAGAAAAAACTGAGTGGTATTGACCTAGGGACTATTTCGTACTTCCACAGAGTGCGGAATGATCTGTACCATCGGCCCACCGGACTTACGGTCACGCGCGCCAATGTTGAAGCTTATGCGGAAATAGCGAAACTCCTTTTCAAGAATCTCTTTGACATCGAAGTCAAACCCGAGGATGAAGAGAGTTTAGGTCTCTTACCGATGAGAGATGCAAGCTTGGTGAGAACCGCCGAGTTGCGGACTTGGAATTCTTGGTCTGGGTTCTCGATGGTCAACATTGGCGAAGGTCAGCACCGAAACTGGGATGATAACTTGCGTTACGGCTATTTGAGCGCCGGGCAGGGGCGTCAATGGTCCGAGCCTCTAAAGAAATTGCGGGTAGGTAACCGGGTCTTTGCTTATCTCAAGGGACATGGATACGTAGGCTATGGCATAGTGAAACAAGAAGCTATACCCATCAAAGATTTTCGCGTGGAAAAGGAGGGGAAACTCTTATTGGACTTGCCATTGAAGTCAGATGCATGGGACAACAAAGATAATCCTGAACTCTGTGAATGGGCTGTAGCCATAGATTGGATCAAGGCGTTCCCAAGAACTCAAGCCAAGACTTTCAAGGGCATATTCACTAACCCACATATTGTATGTAAACTCCAAGACCCAAGAACGTCGGAGTTTCTTAAGAAGGAATTCGAAGTTAGCGAGCCTCCTTAGGAGAAGAAATAGTACGCAAATATACATCGCGTACGCATCGATCAAATAAGGGATTGGTGCAAACGCAAAGCGCGATTACGAGTTCGCTGAAAATTTTGCGCGAGTCATGGAATGAAGATTCAACTCGCGTTCGATTTTGAAAAAGTCAAGGGCAGCATATCGCTGCCCTTGTTATTTCGCTCATCTCCGCTTCGTCCAAGATTGGACTCGTCAATTATTATTCGACACCAGAAACTCGTTCCCGTCCGGGTCAGCCCATTGGAAGAAGGTGCCCCACGCCTCTTCCTTTAGAGGCACGATGATGTTAACGCCACGGGCTTGCAAGTCCTCGTACTCTTGCTTCACATTGTCCGACGAAAAGAGAATGTTCGAGAACCCGCCCACGCGCTGACCCTGCACGGGCGGATAGATGACGACGTGCGTGTCGCCGGTCGGCGGCTGGAGTTCGAGCCAGCGCCCGCCTTGCCCATCCGGCTGATCGGTCGCAACCTTGAAGCCAAGTTTGTCGCGATAAAATTCAAGCGCTTTCTCCTGATCGTTGACGTACACCGTTACCAGTTTGACTTTCATGTGCGGTCTCCTTGATACTGATTCGCGAATTTTCACGAATGAACACGAAATAATTTCACGCGGTTCGTGAAAATTTGTGCACATCTATTCTTTGGCTGGCTGTCCCGCGATTTGGAATTCGTTCCCTTCGGGATCATAGCCGCGCGAGTAGGCGACCACGTTCGGCACGACAGTGACGTCGTCGCACTTGACGCCTTTTTGTCGCAGCGCCTCAACCGTTTTGTGCACGTCGTCCACGTAAAAAATCGCGACCACGTTCTGTTTGCCGCGCGCGGCGGCGCCATCGCGCGCGCGTGAGAGGGCGATGTGAGCTTGATTCTCAAAACCAAATTCGCCCCAGCCAAATTCATCGCTCGACCAGACGACCGGCAAGCCAATCGTCTCTGTCCAAAATTTTTTCGCGCCGTCCCAATCGCCGACGGTGTATTCGACCGCGCCGATTTTTTCCAGCACCGGCATCACAGCCTCCTTGGATAGTGTTTAGAACATCTGTGCGAAGTAGTTTAACACGCGCGGGCGAGGTGTGTCAATGGGTTTGGGATTAAAAAATTCGCGCGAGAAGGGTGCAGGAGAGAAACCTTTGGGGCGTCTTGCCAGCCACGCGCGCGAACAGTATAATTCACACTCACAAAACAAAACGTTCGATAAGAGCGCGCAGGTCCGTTTTGGACACAGGCACTTTTATCGAACGACTCGAAATATTATATCATCAATTTATGGCTGACCATAATTCCTCCGCGTCCAATGTGGCGCGCGCTGCCTCCGTGAACGCCGCGTTTTTACTCGGCTGGTCAATTTCTGAAACACTCGGACTCTTTCGGAAAGGCACACGACCCTTGCCCAAGCGCGCGGCGCGTCCGCCGGACTATGCGCCGCGGCTGGTCGTTTCACAAGGTTTTATGGAACGCTCGACCGATGCCGTCATCGTTGCCGTCGAGCGCGTGGTGCGACTGTATCAGGCGTTGGGGTTCGAGCCGGATCTGGATAGTGAGCCGCTCACGCAGCAGATGCTCGCGCTGCCGCAAAAAACGCGCGAGTGGGTAGATGGCAAGTCCGCCGAATTCTATACCCCGCGCGATTTACGCAAGCTGTTGAATGATTGGAGTTTAGAAGTGTGGGCGCGGCTGGGGGGCGTTTCCGCCGACACTGCGCAGGCGTTCACGGCGGGAATGAGTCTCGCGGATACCTATTGGTATTTGCGGCTGCCGCGGCAACGCCCCAAAGAGCCAGCGCATCTGAGCGAAGAGGACTGGCGGCGATTGCTTTCGAAATATCGCCTCGACGTCGAGCAGAGTCGACTGCGCCGCCTCGAGGGGAAATTCCCCCCCTATGTCATCCCGGTGATTCGCCGGCATTTGCAATTGTGGAGTATCGGCAC
>JBBSHK010000160.1:0-6964 GCA_038253185.1 Anaerolineae bacterium
GCCCAATTTTTCGCGCGGGATGCCGCGTTTTTCCGCCGCCGCGATGTACATCGCCCAGACGATCGCCGCGGGTGAATTGATCGTCATCGAAGTGGTGACTTGGTCCACTGGAATCCCGTCGAACAGCGCTTCCATATCGGCGAGGGAAGAGACCGCGACACCACACTTGCCAAACTCGCCTTCCGCTTCGGGCGAATCGGTGTCGTAGCCGTACAGCGTCGGCAGATCGAACGCGCAGGAGAGACCGGTCTCGCCGTGCTCGAGCAAATACTTGAAACGCGCGTTGGTCTCTTCCGCCGTGCCGAATCCCGCGAACATCCGCATCGTCCACAACTTGCCGCGATGCATCGTCGCGTGTACGCCGCGCGTGTACGGATATTCGCCGGGGAATCCGAGATCGCGTTCATAGTCCATCTCCGCGATATCGCGCGGCGAGTACAGTCGTTCGATCTCTTCTGACGAAGTGGTAATAAATTTTTCCGCGCGTTCAGGCGCGCGCGCCAAAGTTTTTTGTAGCGTTGTTTCTTCCCACTTGTCCTGCGCTTCTCTAATTTCTGCCAACTCTTGTTTATCGAACATCCGTCCCCCTACTTATTCTAACCGCCAAGACGCAGAGCCACAAAGAAAAATTATTTTGAACCTCCGCGGCTTTGTGCCTTTGCGTTAAATCATCTGTCGCTAGAGTGTTGAATCCATCCGATAATCAAATCTCTCGCCCGCGCATTCAGATTCGGAATATCGTGACTGCCGCGCGGAATCACAACCAATTGTTTCGGCTCACCAGCAGACTGATAAAGTTTGCGCGCATGGCTCAATGGAATCAGCGGGTCGAGCGCGCCGTGCAGCAGCAATAGCGGACGAGGACTGATGCGATGAACCACTTGCATCGGGGTCGAGTGTGGCACAATCGACTCAACCCGACATTGCCGCGCGAGGTGAATCAGTTTTGGCATCCCCGGAATCCGAAAACATTTTATCGCGAGCGCGGCGAACTTTGAAAAGTCACCGGTTGCAAATGCGCCCATCGTCACCACACCCGCGACGTTTGGATTCTGCGCGCCGTAGCGGATTGCGACCGCGCCGCCCATACTGCTGCCCATCACAAAAATCTTGCGATAACCATAATGCCGCGCGTATTCGAATACAGCGTCCAGATCCAAAATCTCGCGTTCGCCTAGGGTCGTCGCCCCTTCGCTCTCGCCGTGTCCGCGAAAATCGAAGGCCAATGTATCTACATCTTCCGCCAGCATCTCGACAAAACGCGGCACGACAAAATAATTCTTGCCGCTCAGGAATCCGTGACAATAAATCAGTAGCGTGTCGTGCCCGCGCTTCAGGTGCACGCCGCGCAAAGTGACACCATCCACAGTCGTGACGCGAAAATTCGAGTGCGGTTGAGTGTAGGCGCGCCACCAGATCGAAGCGAGTCCCGCTTGCAATGGAGAGCGCAACCTAATTACTTCTGCCGGAGTGAGTCTGTCCGTTGCCATGCTGCAGCGCTCGCAGAAATTCTTTCGCGCCTTCGCGCGCCGATTCCGTTTCGACATCCCAACGCCGTCGCAGTGATTGCAAATCCACCATTGCTGGACGCCGCTCGCCGGGAACTTTTTGGTAGAGTTCGATCAAGACCCCGTGCGTGGCAGTCGGATGAACAAAGGCGATCTTTTTTCCGCCGGTGCCGATGTACGGTGTCTCGTCGATAAGTTGAATCCCGTTTTCCTTGAGCCGTGCGAGCGCAGCTTCGATATTGTCTACTTCAAAGCAGATGTGGTGAATCCCTTCGCCGCGTTTTTCCAGAAAGCGCGCCACCGGTCCATCGGGACTCATCGATTCCACCAACTCAATTTCGCCTGTGCCCGCCGGCAGAAATGCGACGATGGATTTTTGCCCGACCTCCGTGTCGGTATGCGTGAGCAGCAAGCCCAGCGCGGTGGAATAGACCTTAAGCGCCTCGTCAATGTTGTGTACCGCGATTCCGATGTGGTCAATTTTTTTTATCATTCGGCTCCTCGCTGAACCTTCGCGTATGGGTGAGGGCGAAGCATTCGCATCCTGAGCGAATCGCAGCCAAAGCACGCATGCTTCGCGCCTACGCCAAGTCAGAAAACCCCGCTCGCGCGATGTTCGCCAAACACGCCGCGCAGCGCGTCCGAGATTTCGCCGACGGTCGCATACGCTTCGACACAGTCCAGGATTAGGGGCATCAAATTGTCTCTCCCCGCGGCGGCGACTTTTAATCGCGCCAGCGCGCCAGTCACTCGCGTCGCCTCGCGATTGCGCCGTAATTCCTGCAATCGTTCGATCTGGCGCATACGCCCCGCGGGGTCGGTGGGTAGCAATTTTGCCTTTTGCTTTTCCGGTGTGGCAAAGGCGTTCACGCCGACGACCAGGCGCTCGCGGGAATCGACCTGCTGCTGGTAGTTCCACGCTGATTCTTGAATCTCGCGCGTAATCAGACCCGACTCGATGGCACGCAGTGCGCCGCCGATTTTATCAATGCGGTCGAGGTATTCCCCCGCGCGTGTCTCAATTTCATCCGTGAGATGTTCAATGTAATAGCTTCCCGCGAATGGATCAACCGTATTCACGACGCCCGACTCGTGCGCGATGATTTGCTGAGTACGCAGCGCGACCTGCACCGAATGTTCGGTTGGCAGCGAAAGCGCCTCGTCGAATGAATTGGTGTGCAGTGATTGCGTGCCGCCGAGCACCGCCGCGAGCGCCTCGAGCGCGGTGCGTACGACATTATTCTCCGGCTGCTGCGCGGTGAGCGAAACGCCGGCAGTCTGTGTGTGAAAGCGCAGCATCATTGAACGCGGGTCTTGCGCGCCAAATTTTTCTTTTGCAATTTTTGCCCACAGCCGGCGCGCCGCGCGGAACTTGGCGACCTCCTCCAAGAAATCCATCTGTGAGACAAAAAAGAATGAGAGTTGCGCGGCGAACTCGTCGAACTTTAATCCGCGCGCAAGTACCGCGTTCACGTACTCGATCGCGTTGGCAAAGGTGAACGCTATTTCCTGCACCGCCGTCGCGCCCGCTTCGCGAATGTGATAGCCGCTGATCGAAATTGAATTCCAGCCCGGCAACTCACACGCGCAATATTCGATCACATCGACGGTGAGTCGCAGCGACGACGCGGGCGGATAGATGTAGGTGCCGCGCGCGATATATTCCTTGAGAATATCGTTCTGCGTCGTACCGCGAATTTTTTTGAAAGGCACGCCTTGTTTTTTCGCGACCGCGACATACAACGCGAGCAAAATCGGCGCGGTTGCGTTGATCGTCATCGAGGTGGAAACCCGATCGAGCGGAATGCCATCGAGCAGCATCTCCATATCGGCGAGCGAACAAATCGGCACGCCGACTTTGCCGACTTCGCCCTCCGCGAGCGCGTGATCGGAATCGTAACCGGTCTGCGTAGGCAGATCGAACGCGATCGAAAGCCCGGTCTGACCCTGCGATAAAAGATATTTGAAACGGCGATTCGATTCCTCCGCGCTGGCGTAACCGGAATATTGGCGCATCGTCCACAGACGCCCGCGATACATCGTCGGCTGAATCCCGCGCGTGAACGGAAATTCGCCGGGGAAGCCGAGACCTTTCAGATATTCGACACGCGCATTCTCGGGAGAATAGACGCGTTCGACGGGAATGTCGGAGAGAGTTTCGACCTTTTCCTGTGGCGGATTCAACCCGCCATTAGAAGTGACATCTGACATTGTTGATCCATTCGCTCCAAAAATTTAGGTCTCTGCGAACGAAGAGAGAACTCGATGCTACCACCGCAAGCGGGGCAAGATGCTTTGACGAATTTCATTTAGCGATGCTCCACTACTTGAATTCGCCTAAATTGTGATAGCTGTTCTTCATTTGCTCGGCATCTATCTGATCGAGCATCATCAACACACGCCGTAACAGTTCACCCAACGGCAACTGTTCTGAGACAACGATGCCAAAGTGGTCGCGACCTTTCTGCCAATACTCATCGAACAATAGAGCAAAATCTTTAGCGTTGTGCGTCAAGATAGCCCGACCTCGACTAATAGCAAACTCCAACTGTGCTTCATCCGCCAATCCCAAGTTCTGCGCTTCTGCCGTTGCTATCGCGTCGAACCCATTGGCGCAAATTTGCGCGGCAAGTTCACCGTCAATGTCTTCGTCTGTGTATAAGGCTACGTAGAGGCGCGGGGCAGCGCTCGCCATAACGCCTCCTGATTTTCGCGGATGTAAGTTTCGATTTCTTCAGGATGGTCGTAATAGTACGACAGCGCGTCATGCACTTGCGCTTTGTTCAGATGTGGCAGCGCCTTGATAATATCGTCCACTGACTCACCAATGCGCGTGCGTTCGATAATCGCGCGCACTGTAATAGACGAACCGCGGATCGTCGGCTCTCCGCGATGCATCTCTCGGCTTGAATAAATGTGCAGATGCCCGGTCGTGGTCGCCGCGCCGCGTTTCCCGTTTTCCAACAGCGCGGCGACTTGTTCACTCAGGTCTAAAACTGCTGCGCGCAGCTGCTTTAGTTCTGCCAACACTTGATCTATTTCGGCAGACATTTCCATTCCTATGTTGCCCTTCGAGCCGTAGAGCGCGTGGTGCGCTTTTTGGACGTGCCGCCCGCGCCCGATGAAGCGGGGGTCACCGACGATTTTCGCGCGGTCGAACGCTTGGCAATCGTTGTGGTTCCGCGGCTTGCACTCTTTTTGGTCGCGGCGCGCGCGCGTGATTTCGATTTGGTTGGCGCAGTGGCGCGCGCCCGGCGCGGCGCGGGGTGGATCTTTTCAGTCGTAGATTCCAATGCCCCCGCCGCGGTCTCACGCGTGGTTTCAACCGCGCCGCTAGCAGAATCCTTCGCGGTGGTCGCCACCTCGTCCGTCTTGTCCCGGAGCGACTCCGCTTGGACCTCGGCTGTCTCTTTCACAGAGTTAACTGGTTCGCCGGTGGTCTCTAGTGCACCGCTCGTTTTTTCCTTCGCTGTAGGGACCACCTCGCCTGCTTTATCTTTGGCGACCTCCACCACCGCGCTCCCTGATCCAACGGCGCCCCCCAGTATCTGGGCGGTCTTGATCAGCAAATTTTTCTCTTCCAACTTCTTCGCGCGTCGTCGTGTTGCCACGTGTGCCTCCTCGATACCATTCAACTTGAAAATTGAAATGTTTCGCGAGTCGCTCGAGCCGTCAGAGTCTCAGCGACCCAGTCCAAAGATGCCGCGCTTTTTCTTCGGGGCAATTTTTTTCGCCGCCGCGCCGCGAACATCGTCAATCGTCTCTTCGGCTTGCTTGCGCGCCTCTTCCGCTTTTTTGAGAGCGAGCTTTTGCGCCTCTTTGCCTTTTTTCTCCGCGAGCTTTTTCGTCTCGTCCGCTTTCCCGGCGGCGAGTCCCATACCTTCATCCGCTTTCTGCGCGGCGAGTTTTTTTGCGTCCTCGGTTTTCTTGCCCGCGGATTTTTTCGCGTCAGCCGCCTGCTTGGCAGCCAGCTTGCGCGCCTCGTCCATTTTTTTGCTGGCGGCGTCTTTCTGCTCCAGCGCTGCGTTCTTCACGTCTGCGGCGTCAAACTTTTTCGCTGGCGCCGCGCTCTGCTTGCCGATTTCGACCGCGCCGCTCGCGGTGCCGACCACCGCGCCAATCTTTTTCGCCGCGCCGATCACGACCTTGTCTGCGGTGCTCGCGACCTTTTCCGGTTCCACCACTTTTTTCTTGCGTCCAAAAATAGCCATGTGATCCTCCTTGTGAATGAGCAGCCACCAATCCGGTGGCGGCTGTCTTATTTTATAACGAGCAGGGCTTGACCCTGTTCTACTTTGTCGCCCGGTTTCACGCGAATTTCTTTGATCACGCCGACGCGCGGCGCGCGTAATTCGTTTTCCATCTTCATCGCTTCGAGAATAATCAGTCCCTGCCCTCCTTTGATCTCCTGACCCACTTCTGCCGACACCGCGCGCACGAGCCCCGGCATCGGCGCTTTCATCATGACTTCGCCACTGGGCGCGCTGACCTTGCCCAAACCCTTTTCAATCTTGCGCGTGCGCTCGTCCTCGACGGTGACGACATACAATTCGCCCGCGATCGAAATGCGAAATTCATCACCGCGCCGCTCGGACATGACCTCCCACGAACGGTTGTCGATCAAGAGCGAATAAAGCGCCTCGCTGTCGATCCCTCGGAAATCCACCGAATGAGGCTCACCATTAATTGTGACCTTGTTATCGGTACCGACTTCAACCTCGTACACCTTGTCGCCCACCGTCGCGGTATATTTCATAATTCCTGTCCTTCAATCAATTTTCGGTGCACTAATCTTTTCCGCCGCGCCAATTGCTGGTGCGCCAACCGCTGCGCGCATTCGAATGGGATGGCGTAATCGTCAACGCGTGCTGCCGCCTGTCGTGCGTCACCAGCGCGGCGACGACCGCCGCAACTTTTTCCCCTTCCTCCGACCCGCCTTGTTCCATCTGAATTTTTTCTTCGACAAAGCGCGTGTCAAAATGCCCGCCAATGAAATTGGTGCTGTCCATAATTTTTTGGTGAAAGGGGATCGACGTTGCGATGCCCAGCACGCGGAATTCGGAGAGCGCGCGTTTCATTCGCAGTATCGCGGCGGCGCGCGTTTCGCCCCACACACATAGTTTCGCGATCAGCGGGTCATAATAGAGCGACACCTCCAAGCCCTCGTAGATGCCAGTCTCCAGCCGCACCCCCGGACCGGTCGGTTCGGACAAGCTGGTGATTCTTCCGGTCGAAGGCAGGAAATTATTGAACGGGTCTTCGGCGGTGATGCGGCACTCGATCGCCCAGCCGTGTGGCTTGACATCTTTTTGTCGCAGATGCAGTGGACGACCGGACGCGATCCGCAATTGCTCTTTGACAATATCAATGCCGGTCACCAACTCTGTCACGGGATGTTCGACTTGCAGTCGCGTGTTCATTTCAAGAAAATAAAAATTCATATTCTTGTCGAGCAA
>JBBSHK010000161.1:0-6880 GCA_038253185.1 Anaerolineae bacterium
CGCAATTACTGTTTCTCGAGAGCGAAGACCCCGACAAGGAAATTCGCCTGTACATCAATTCACCCGGCGGGGTGATTTACGCGGGACTCGCGATCTATGACACGATGCAGGCGGTGCGCTGCCCGGTTTCGACCGTGTGCGTAGGTCTTGCCGCGAGCATGGGGACCGTGCTGCTCGCCGCGGGTGAGAAGGGTCGCCGCTTTGCGCTGCCCAATTCGCTGATTCATATTCATCAACCGCTCGGCGGCGCGCAGGGTCAAGCGGTTGACATTGAAATCGAAGCGCGGCGAATTATTCGCGAGCGCGAGCGCCTGAACGAAATCCTCGCCAAGCACACCGGTCAACCGGTCGAGCGCATCATTCGCGACAGCGATCGCAACTATTATATGGAACCGCAAGCGGGCGTGGAGTACGGTTTAGTAGACGAAGTATTGTATCCGGTGCCGAAAGCTAGCAAAGAACTCGCGGGGAGCAACGGTAGAAAATGATCACACGCTCCAAGCGCGGCGAAGAATTTTGTTCGTTCTGTAATCGCAGTCAAGACCAAGTGATTCGCTTGATCGCGGGACCGGATTCCGTTTTCATTTGCGATGAATGTGTCGAGTTGTGTCGCGAAATTCTGGATGAAGAGACGACGATACCCAAAGGCGAACCCCTTTCGATCAAAATTCTGCCGCCGCGCGAGATCTACCGCCGCCTGAATCAGTACGTGGTAGGTCAGGAGCGCGCGAAAAAAGTTCTCTCGGTTGCCGTTTACAATCACTACAAGCGCGTGCTGAGCGGCACGCTTAACGATGAAGTCGAGCTGGGCAAGTCGAATATTTTGCTGATTGGTCCCACCGGCTGTGGCAAGACCCTGCTCGCGCAGACGCTCGCCAAGATTCTCGACGTGCCTTTTAGCATCGCCGACGCGACCAGTCTGACCGAAGCGGGTTACGTCGGCGAAGATGTTGAAAATATTCTGCTCTCACTGATCCAGTCGGCGGATTTCGATATTCCGCGCGCCGAGCGCGGAATGATTTATATCGACGAGATCGACAAGATTACGCGCAAGAGCGGCGACAATCCCTCGATCACGCGCGATGTGTCGGGCGAAGGCGTACAGCAAGCATTGTTGAAGATTGTCGAGGGCACTGTCGCCAATGTTCCGCCGCAAGGTGGGCGTAAACATCCGCACCAGGAATTTTTGCAAATCAACACGGCGAATATTTTGTTCATCTGCGGCGGCGCGTTCGAAGGACTCGAAAAAATTATCGCCAAGCGCGTGGCGGACCGGCATATGGTCGGTTTCAAGGGTGAGAGTGCGCGCGGCATCCGCGATCTTTCCCCGATTGAATTGATGCGGCTCGTGACCTCCGACGATCTCTTGTCGTATGGCTTGATCCCCGAGTTCGTCGGGCGCGTGCCGGTCGTCGTCGGCGTCGATCCGCTTGACCAAAAAATGCTGGTCAAAATATTAACAGAGCCGAAGAACGCAATCATCAAGCAGTACCAAAAACTTTTCGCGCTCGACAAAGTGGAACTGGCTTTCACCGACGACGCGCTGCAAGCCGCGGCGCAAGAAGCATTGCGTTACAAGACCGGCGCACGCGGTCTGCGCACCATCATTGAAGAAGTACTGCTCGACGTGATGTACGAAATCCCCTCGCGTCACGATGTGCGCAAATGCGTCATCAGCGCGGAAACGATTCGCAACAAAACTCGCCCATTGCTCCTCACGCAAGCCGAATCGCCGGTCGACTGGAAAGAGGCGGAGGAGAACGCGGCGTAGTTTTAGGATCAATTGAAGAGAAGTATCTAACGCCGTCTGCAACATATTGCAGACGGCGTTTTTCTTTTCGCTGACTGCCACGCGTGGCGGAGTTGAACGTTATATGCAACGAGGGCGAATGGAGGAAATCCGGGTCACCGGTTGGGATCAACTCAATCGAGAACTATACAAAGAGTCGTGGCAGGAACCGTTGCGACGATTCCGTTCCAACTATGCGTTTCGCGGAATGCCGGATGCGGCGATGGATTTACGTACGAGCTTGATGGTGCTCGGCGGCAAATACGAAAGTTTGGAAGCGCCGCTGCTGCGAACGTTCCGCCGCTACGCACATCGTTACGCCGATCCCGAAGATTCGGTGTGGAACTGGCTCGCGGTCGCGCAGCATCACGGTCTGCCCACGCGTTTGCTCGATTGGACCTACTCGCCCTATGTCGCGCTGCATTTCGCCACCGAACATTTGGAATTATTCGCACGCGACGCGATGATCTGGTGCTTTGATTACGTAAAGAGCAATCAATACCTGCCGAGAAATCTGCGAAAAATTTTGGACGAAGATGGCGCGAATGTATTCACGGCAGAGATGTTGAATCGCGGCGCGACCACTCTGCAAAAATTCGATGAGCTGTCTCACGATCCCTTTGTCGTCTTTTTTGAGCCGCCCTCGCTCGACGACCGCATCGTCAACCAGTTCGCGCTTTTCTCTTTGATGTCACGTCCGAATGCGCGGCTCGAAGACTGGCTGGCGCAGCACCCGGAGCTTTGTCGCAAACTGATTGTTCCCGCCGAATTGAAATGGGAAGTGCGCGATAAACTCGACCAGGCGAATATCACCGAGCGTGTTCTCTTTCCGGGACTGGATGGACTTTCACGTTGGCTCACGCGATACTATACGCCCAAGCCGGAATGATGACGCGGCGCGCTTGACCATTTGACCCATAGACAAAGCCCCTCAATAACTTATACTGAATTCAAATTATGGACACCCTCGCCGACGTCCGCACCACGCCGCGCTTTCTTCCGCCTGAGCCTCGCTCAATTGAAGACACCGGTTTAACTCCCGCCTTTCTTTCCGATCTCGCGCTCAAGGTGATGTATACGCGCGGCTTTTTGTCGGGTTTTGAAATCGCCGACACCCTCAAGCTCCCTTTTGCGAATGTGGTGGATCGCGCGCTCGACTTTTTGCGACGTGAACGTCTGACCGAAGTAAAAGGTTCGAGCGGTTTTGGCGAGTCGTCGTACCAGTACGTCATCTCGGATCAAGGACGCGCGCGCGCCCGCGAACTGATGTTGGACAATGCCTATGCGGGCGCCGCGCCGGTGCGGCTCGAGGCGTACAATAACGCGGTCGCGATTCAATCGCTTTCGGGTCAATCCATTTCGCAGGAACGAATGAAGACCGCGCTCAGGCACTTGGTGGTGAGCGACAACACGATGTCGCAAATTGGACCCGCGGTAAACTCAGGCAAGTCCGGGTTTCTCTTCGGCAATCCCGGGAATGGCAAGACCGCGTTGGCGGAAGCCATTGGCAACGGGATGCTCCCCGGCACGATGTATGTCCCGTACGCGATAAGTCTCGATGGTCACATCATCAAATTGTTTGATCCGTTGAATCATCGCGTAGTGCAGGAGAGTGAAGCAGACGAGAGTGCCCTGCGACGCGGTGAGCGCTATGACAAACGTTGGGTGCTGGTGCATCGTCCCTTCATTGCGGCGGGAGGTGAGCTAACGTTGGATTCGCTTGATCTCGTTTACGACCCGAGCAACAAGTTTTACGAAGCGCCCTATCAAATGAAAGCGAACGGCGGGATGTTTTTGATCGACGACTTTGGACGGCAGCAAGTGCGCCCGCGCGATCTGTTGAATCGCTGGATTATGCCACTCGAAAAGCGGATTGATTTTTTAACGCTCGTCACCGGGCGAAAGATCGAAGTGCCGTTTGACGCACTCATCATTTTCTCGACCAATCTCAACCCGAGTGAGTTGGCGGACGAAGCATTTCTGCGCCGCATCCGTTACAAGATCGAAGTGCTCGACCCCACTTGGGAAGAGTACCGCGAAATTTTTGTGCGCGCTTGCCGCAGCCGCGGACTTGAGTACAAGGACGAAGCGCTGCGCTATTTGATAACCGAGCATTACATCAAGCCCAAGCGCCGCCCGCGCGCCGTGCACCCGCGCGATCTGCTCGACGAATTAATTGACATCGCGCGCTATCGCGGCGTGACTCCAACGCTGTCCAACGAACTGCTTGACCTCGCCTGTAAAACTTATTTTGTCAGATCGTAAGCTCGATTCACCAGCCTTCTCGGCGATATTTAGTAGGGGCGTCCACTCGGGTGCCCCTACTCTGTTGTATGCTATAATTATTTCGAGAGAGTCGGGGTGAGACGATGATTTCAAATCAGTCGAATGACCAGCGCGTACGTGTACTAGTAGCCAAGCCGGGATTGGATGGTCACGATCGCGGCGCGAAGGTGGTCGCGCGTGCGCTGCGCGATGCGGGCATGGAAGTCATCTATACCGGCATTCGACAGACACCGGAGATGATTGCTGAAGCCGCGGTGCAAGAAGATGTCGAAGTGGTTGGGCTTTCCATTTTGTCGGGAGCGCATCTCGATCTTTTTCCTCGCATCGTGCAACTCCTGCGCGAGCGCGGCAAAGAGGACACGATTCTGGTCGCGGGCGGAATCATTCCCGACGACGATATTCCGCGACTGAAAGAGCTGGGGTTCGCCGCGATCTTTGGTCCCGGCACTTCTACCCAAGACCTTGTAAAATTTATCCAAGAGGCAGCGCTGAGACAGCGTCAACGAAGCGCTTCGCCAAACGAATGAGCGGGTTACAGCGGCGATTATTGTCATCGCCGAACGCGAATCATAAGGACGACCCTGAATAGTCGTCGAATGCAAATTGTAGGGGCGACCCTGAGCCGTCGCCCGTGCTTTGTGAAAGTCCGGCTTGGTGAGTGACCGTCTATTAATCGATCAGGTGCTGGCAGGAAATCCGACCGCCGTGGCGCGTGCCATCTCACGCGTCGAACGCGGTGGAACAATCGCGCGGGATACCATCCGCGCGATTTTTTCGCATTCCGGTCGCGCGCATATTGTCGGCGTCACGGGCGCGCCGGGCACGGGCAAATCGACCCTCGTCAATGAACTCGCGAAAGAATTTCGCAGACGGCGCGGGCAGGTCGCGATCATTGCCGTCGATCCCTCCAGTCCATTTACCGGCGGCGCGATCCTCGGCGACCGCTTGCGAATGCAAGATCTGACCGGCACCGGAATTTTTATTCGCAGCATGGCGACACGCGGTTATCTCGGCGGACTTGCCGCAGCGGTCGCGGACGCGCTCGTGGTGCTCGATGCCGCGGGATTCGATCCAATTATTGTCGAGACCGTCGGCGCGGGGCAGGGTGAAGTCGATATCGCGAAGAACGCGCACACGACGGTTGTGCTCGAAGCGCCAGGATTCGGCGACGATATTCAAGCGATCAAGGCGGGCATTCTCGAAATTGCGGACGTACTGGTGGTCAATAAAGCCGACCGCGAAGGCGCGAATCGTACTGCCGCCGCGCTGGAGATGAACCTGAGCTTTAACAAAGATGAAGGCGCGCAGGCGTGGCGTCCGCCCGTTCTAAAAACCATCGCGCTCAAGGGCGAAGGCGTCACGGCGGTCGCGGATGCGATCGAAAAACATCGCGCGTTTTTGGGAGAGCATGGATTACGCGAATCGAAAGAACGCGCCCGGATTGAAGACGAGCTCGTCAATGTTTTGCAGCGGGAACTGGTCGCGCGTGCGCTCGACGTGGCGACGCCGCAGCGCATTGCCGATTTAATTGAGCGCGTCGCGTCCCGCGAGTTGGATGTCTATTCTGCCGCCGAACAGGTGCTGGGGAAATTTGACGGACGACGTCCGACGAAAGACGCAGGGCAAGTTTAGTTTCCGTCCCCGGTCGTCTGTCCTCCGTCTGCCATTCAAACTGATGTATAATTGTTGAGCACAATCCACTGTGTTTAATGGAGAGTGAATGAGTAAACCTGAAAACCCGCGTGCGATGCCGGAAGCGGACGAGACCCAAATCCAGAATTGGATCAAAGAAGCCGACGAAGCGGCGAAAGCGGAAGATTGGGATCGCACCGTCTCGCTCTATCGCAAGGCGCAGGAATTCGATCGCTATCTGGACGGCATCGAGGCAAAACTTCAGTGGGCGATTCGCATGCGCGATACCGAAAAACTTTACCGCGATGGTAAAGCGAAATTGGAAGCGGGCAAATATGAAGCCGCGCTCGTGCCGCTACGTAAAGCGCGTTTGATGTACGCCAGTCATTACAAAGACGTGGACGCGCTGATCGTGCAAGCGCAGACCGCGCTGCAAAAAGAAAAATGGGACAGCCGTCCCGCGGCGCGCAGTCCGGTACGGAAAGAAAAAAAGGAGCAGAGTCGAAAACAAATGTACATTATTGTTGGAGTCCTCGCGCTGCTGGCGTTGATTGGCGCGGGCGCGTGGTTTGTTACGTCGCAATCGTCGAGCGGAGCGAACAGTGGAAGCAAGATCGATACGAACAAAGTTCCGCCCGCGCAGGGCAGCGTTGTTTCGACCGCCCCCGGTTTGCAGTACATTGATACTCAGGTCGGGAGTGGCGAAGAGGCAAAGCCCGGTCAGACTGCGAGTGTGCATTACACCGGTTATCTCACGAACGGAACTAAATTCGACAGTTCGCTCGACCGCGGTCAACCTTTTTCATTTCAAATCGGTGCGGGGCGCGTGATCAAAGGTTGGGACGAGGGCGTTGCCGGAATGAAGGTTGGCGGCAAGCGGCGTCTGTTGATTCCACCCGCGCTGGGGTATGGTACGCGCGGCAGCCCGCCCGTCATCCCACCGAATGCGGATTTGATTTTTGACGTCGAGCTTTTAGGTGTCAAGTAAATTTCCGAATGAGCGAGAGTTCTGAAAAAGATTCGAACACCGCCGCGCGGCGGCAGGCGCGACGCGAGCGACGGCAACGTCAGCAACGAACCTATCTGGGAATCGTCGTCGCGTTGGCACTCGTCGGCGTTCTCGCCTTCGTCGCCTGGTATTCTTTTTTGCGCGCGCCGACCACTGCGAACATC
>JBBSHK010000162.1:0-6877 GCA_038253185.1 Anaerolineae bacterium
ATCGAAGTCCTGGACCACGCGTGAGGCGCGCCACCACCACCAGTTGTCCTGCGGGAGGAGAGAACCAGACTGCGGCGCATCGGCAAGTCCATTGATGTCGAGCTTGGCATAGAAATCCCTCGAGCCGAGGCGCGCGTTGTGCAGCGATTCAAACGGCGCTTCAAAGTTTCCGCTCACGAGCAAGAGGATCGCGGCAAGAAATCCGAAAAGGTACGGAGCACGCGGACGGCGCGCAGCGGCACGCCCGCGCTGCCCATTTCCAAATTCAATATCGGTTTCGCCACTCGCGCCGCGCACCAAATTGTACACCAAGCCGAACGCGGCGGTCGCGCTCAGGGCAAAGATGGAGGTGAGCCCGAGATTGAAGGCGTAATTCGATGGCACCGCCGTAAGCTTGGTCAAGAGCGCGACGATGACATATCCGAGATAATAGTAGCTGATGGCATAGCCGGAGAGCCAGCTGTCGTGCGGCGGAAAATCCGT
The DNA here is from genome assembly GCA_038253185.1 of Anaerolineae bacterium. Lineage (GTDB taxonomy): Bacteria > Chloroflexota > Anaerolineae > UBA4142 > SHND01 > JBBSHK01. Next base: position 484 of record JBBSHK010000162.1, read on the forward strand.
GCTCTTGAGAATCGAATTCAAGAACATAAACTCCATCGGCTTTTCGGTCGCGGTGATTTCGGGAGTGAACGAACGAAAATATGCGAACGCGAAATACGCGAGCGTGAAAACTGCTTCGACGGCGACGACGTGCGACACATTCGCGCGCAGCCAATCGAGCGCCGACTCGCGCGCGCGCCGCAAACCGATCACGCCCCACGCGAGCGCCGCGATGAGGAGCACAGTCACGAGAATCGCGCCAAAAGTATTTTGCAACAGACCGAAAGAGGCGAGCAGCCAGAACGGGTATGCAATCAACAACAGCGCCAGCGGTTTCGCAAAGGCGTAACCGCGATCCGGCAGCGCGTTGAGAAAACGGAATGCAACTGGGAACGTCGCGAGTCCGAGCGCTACCAACACCAGCCACCACAAAAACAGATAGAGCATTCAGATTTTCCGCAACAGTTTAGGCTTCCGACCGACACCAAAAGACGCCGTTCGCACCAAGCATCTTCTCAGGGAATTGTTAACAGAAGGTGAATTATATCTAAAGCCGCGCTTACGCCAACTCATCTCAAAATTGAACTTTGACGATTGGCAATCGGATGCTGTGCATTTGCCTTTTTAGAAACGAGTCGGATTTATGGCACGAAGGCGTTGGCAGCGTCAGTCACGCGATAAATTTTTGTGCCGCCATCGTCATAGACCGTTTCCAACTTGCCGGATTGAGCCAGCGCGTCAAACTTGGACAAGCCGCGCGCATCATAGATGGCGCGCTCCATTTGCCCAACGTAAACATACGACACGTTATAACGATGCAGCAGTGTAAGCGCGAGCTGCGCGTCCGGCGTGTTGTACAGGGATTTCAAATCCTCAAGGCGACGATCGATCACTTCGCCCGACATTAACGAGTATTGCTGCTTGGTGTGCCAGTCCCAACCGATAATGGTCGGGAGACCCGTGTTGATCGAAACACGGTCGCCCCAATGATACAGACCCGCGTTTCCTTCCGCGATCACCGGCGAGCCTTTCACATTTTCGCGGAGCCATTGAATCGCGTCATAGTCACCACCCAATGGAAACTCGTGCCCGTTCTCCGCATACCGCGCCTCGCGCATATAGTCCATGCCGTTCAACCCCGGCGGCAGCGTCGGCACAAAACGATCGCGCACTTTCGCCGCCGTTGCAAAGATCGGATAAAGCAGTCCGACGAAAAGCAATAGCCCGGCAAATCCGATCCACGCGCGTTTGAGATCGATGAATTGCGATCCGGCAGGTTGTGCAGTCGCGGGTTGTAACACTGGCTGTAGCAACTCTGTCGTTTGCAAGTCGGCGGGTGGCAGCCTCTCAGGTTCGATGAGCACACTTTGACTCGTCGACACGGTTGTCCTGCTCCGCTTGGGCAGCAAGCGATCTGCGATGAGCGCCACCCCCGCCGCCGCGCTCACGCCGAACATCACCCACGCTTGCAAGTAAAACTTAAAGACAGTGTTCATCCTGCCAATGTCGCCCTTCAAGGTGACCCCTTCGACCACCAGAGTCATCAGCAGCGCGACCAACATCAGCAGACCGATGAGCCGCCGGATCGGAGTTTCGTCGCGCCGCAGCACCAGCCACACTCCCAGCGCGACCAACGGCAACACAAACGCAAACACGCGCAAGTTGAACACGATCAGAGCGAGATCGAGCACGGCAAGCGCGGGCAGCACGTACAAAATCCCACGACTCGCGTTAGTTGATTCCGCGCGAGTCGCGACCGTTTCGCCGTCTGCCGTTGCGCGTTGCCGCGCTCGCAAATTTTCCACGATGAGGTACGTCCCCACAAAGAACAAGAAAATTCCGTGAACAATCAAATAGTCCTGAAGACTGGTGCGCTTGTCCTTCCACAACTCGACATTGCTGTAAGCCGTGCCGTAATTCGACACAAAGGGCCAGTACAACGCGATGCCCAGCGCGACCAGAGCAACAAAGCGCCAGCCAATTGCGCTCACAATGCGACGCGGGTCGACGTTCCAGCCGACGACGCTCGAACCGAGCACGACCGCGAAAATCAGAATCAGCGCGTAGGTCGCGACATCGGTTGTGACCTTGACGCCCAGACTGTTGGTCGAGACGACGAGCAACAATATCTGAATGAACGCGAGAACCACGACACAAAGGTAACGCTCGATAAGTTCGCGCACGCCTGCGCTTGCTTCATCGCCGCGCGAACGCCCGACATAAAAACCGATGACCATCGCCGCGCCGATGACCGCGAGATACGTCGGATAATCCCAGGTGTTCATCGCGCGCAGCCCGCCGAGCACCAGCGCCAGCACGACCAGATCGTACATTTTGAAACGCGCGCGAATCAAGACCGCGTGCACCGCAAACGCGAGCGCCACGAGAGTGAAGGCGAGCGACATCAAATGCGCGTGCAAGTCGGCGTACAGGAAAGTAAAGAACGGAAATTCGTTAATGGTCTCTGGAATCACGCGTGTCGCGGTCCAATAATAATCGCCGGTCGAGATCGGCGGCGTCTTGCGACTGACGATCCAGGTGACCGCGCCGGTGAAGAAGGAATAGAGACCGGCAAAACCGGGAACGCGGCTTGAGGTCGATTGCCCCAAACTCATCGCCGCCTTGGCGACGACTCCGAGTTCGCCCAAGTTTCCAAGCACGAGCACGAAAATTGCCGCGAGCAGTCCGGCAACGAGAGCGCGCCGTCGAGAAACGGCGGACGTTCCTTCCGCGTCCTCATCCGAAACGACCAACTGCCGGTTTCCCGCCGCGACCACGAGATTGAATGCAACGCCGAACGCGCCCAGCGCGGTGAGCCCAAAATACATTGGCAGCAACAAGTTATACGCCACTTCGGGGACGACACCGGTGAAACGCACGAGCGTCGCACTGACGACCTGACCAAAATAGTAATAGTTGATATAGCCGCCCGCGAACCACGGATCATATGCGGGGAACCATGTGGTCTTGATCGCCGCATTGAGATATGCAAAGTCCATCGGCTTTTCGCCACCGAATGAGGGATGCCACAAGTCCGGGTTGCCCATCCGTATCAGCAAGAACGCGGAAAAGAACGCGAGGAAAATAAATTCTTCGAACAACAGTGTGCCGATATTCCTGCGCGCGAATGCCGCGATGGCGCGCCACTGGCGCAGCGCGACAACGAGAGAAACAATTACGAGCGCGAGCAGCACCAGCGCAATATTCAGGCGACTGAATGGAAGCAGATGATAACTCGCCAAGGTCCACGCACCCCAACCGAGCGCCAGCACGCCCAACGATTTCGCAAAAGCGTAACCGCGATCAGGCAGCGCGCGCAGTACCGTGAACGTAATCGGAAACGCGACCAGTCCCAGCACTTCGAGCAGCAGCAACCAGACCGCGACCGGAACACGATTGACGAAATCATCCGGGTTGAAAATGTCCGACCACGTGCCGCCCTTGTAATCCGCCTGCGCATCCGCGGGCGTCAACTGATAGGCGCCGTGCGAGAGCGCATAATCGAGCGGCTTTTGCCGAACGAGGCGCGACAGGTCAACACCGTTCAAGAGCGCGAGCGTATTTTCGTGCGAATACGATGCGGACTTTTTGAACATCAGGACTTTCGGGTGATCGTAAACGGTGAACGATTCTTCCGCGTTGTCATCGTTGATCTCGACGCCCAGAAATTTCGGGCGCGAGGTAAATGTTTGATCCAACTCAAAACCAAGCTGACCGTCAAAGAGCCATTCGTAATATTTTGTCGCGAGCGGATAGCGCAGCGGCAAACGCGGGATCGAGGCATACAGCCGATTCGAGGTCTCGAAAATATAATCGACCTGATCGAGCCACTGTACCATTTGCTCGCGCTTTTCGGGAGTGTCCTCGTCGTACAGCTTGAGCTCGACGCCGTGATAGATGCTAAAACCATCTTTATTGTCGACGCGCATCGGGATGGGATCATCCCAGTGCTCGTTGCCCAAAAACGTGCCCGGAGAAATATTCTGATAAATCCAGCGCGACGCGGCGATGCGCGATACCGGCCGCGTGTAGATTGTCGTGAACGCCGCCGCCCAGAAAATTGTATAACCGACGGTGACGATAAGCGCGAGCGCAGAGAGGGTGCGCGCTGCCGCGCGGAAACCCGGACGTGCGTTTCCCTTCGCGTTCGCGAAACTTGCGCGCGCCTGGTCCCACAGCCAGATCAAAAAATACGCGGCGAACAACGCGAGAAATGGATAGAGCGGCAAAAAGTAACGGTCGGTCAAGGCGAACTGCTGACCCATATAAAGAAACAATCCGCCGACCCACATGAACGCGAGCAGGTGCTGCCATTTGTGCGAGCGCACCATCTCGACGCCCGCGAACGCGAAACCGAGCCAGCCGGCGATACCGAGCGCGGGACCCAAGCCCCACAGCACCATATTCACCCAGGGGAAAACGTACGGAGTACGGTCGGTCCACTGGTGACCCGGCGGATAATCGACCTGACCGCCAATCAGATCGCGTACGTAGGAAATGTCCGACAGAAATTTCGGATTGAGTCCAAGTAGACCCTTGAAGGCGTACGGCTGCGCGAGGCGAAAGACCACGAACGCTGCAAGCGCCGCGAGCATCATTCCAATCGCGACCGCGGTAAGATTGTTGAGCCAGGTGGAGGCGACATGCTCTGCGACTTGCTCTTGCTCGGCGATGGCGACAGAGCTTTTGCGCGTTGCTTCGACTTCGAGCATCACCGGTCCGAGTCGGACGACGCGCGTCGTACGTTCGGGATAAGCCAAGGCAGCATCGCCGGACTGCGCGAGCGCGTCGGCGGCGAAGGCGAAGGTGCGCGAGACTTGCAGCGCGGGCGCGCTCACGTGGACTTGCTGCACCTCTTTGACCAGATTGACCAGTCGCATCACTGCCGCCAGCGCGAGGATACCGGCGAACGGCGCGAGGTTGATACGCGCGGCGAGCGACAGTCCAAAGAACGCGCCGGCGAGAATGAACGAGCGCCAGCCGCCCCGCCCTTGCGCCACGTCCAGCGTATACCAGAACGCGAGCACCAGCGGCACATTCGCGAAGGTATCGACGGTGAAAAAATGCGATTGCTGAATATCGAGCACACTCGCCGCGACGAACAACGCGGCAAGCAGACCCACGCGCGTATCGTAGAGTCGCCGCCCGATGAAAAAAATAATTAGGACGGTCAGGAGATCAAAGAGTCCCGACATATACCGTCCGACGAGATAAATCTGGTCGTAGCCCGCTTTGCTCAGAAATTCTCCAATGAAGCGGACGAGGAATAGTGGGAAGGTGCCGTACACAAAAGTTCCGAAATTATTGTTGTAGGGATTGAGTGGCGACTTGGCGGTATCGAGGTAGCCGCCGACCGACTTGGGAATTTGAATCGCGGTCTCGACCATCGTGAGAAAACGTTCGTCAGGATGCAAGTGCTGGTTCTCATCCCAATTTACGCCGGTAAAGCGAAACACCGCGCCGAGCAACAGAATCAGACCGAGCGCGAGCGGAACGGCATACCGCGACCAATCGCGTCGCGGGCGCGCGTTCACGTCGACGCGCGAGGGTTCGTCGAATGGCTCACGCGCGATTTCCGTCGGCGATGTTTCGGACAAGACCGCCGGGTGCTCTATTTCTTCCGACGCCGGTTCGGGCTCATTCATCAATGATTCTTCCGCCGCAACCGCGTGTCCGGTCGTATCAAGTTCTGGCTCACTGCCATTGAAATCTAGAGTCGTATTCTCTTCCATTATCTCTGTCCGTAAAAACTTATGAATTGCAACGTATGCGAAGGGTCAAAGTGCTCGACTGCAATCCCGTTCGGAAAATATTGATTCAGAAAATCGAGCGCTTGCTGGTCGTGTGGGTTGATCAGAAACAACGCCTTGCCGTTGAAATTTGAGAACGGCGGCGCGTTCGGATCGAAACGTTCTAGTTCACCGCGCCAGTCTCGCGGTGTCTTGACCATCTGCGCGCGCAGCGCATTACCATCATACCAATAGGGCCAAATCTTGACAAATGTGGAACCGTTGCCAGCAAAGTCATCGAGCGCCCGCGCCAACTCCAAACTGATCGAATAATTGTGCGCGGGCTGTGCGTACGAGTAATCGGTGAAATAAGTTGTGAAGGCAGCGCGCGCTTCGACCAACATCAGCAGCACCGCGAACACCGCGAGCGCGAAGTTGACCGGCAAACTGCCGTTGCGTGCAGATACGCCCGACGATTTCGACTCGCCCGATTCAAATACGTTGACACGCGCGGATTGTATCCAATCGTTCAATTTCATTCTGAGCGCGGGGAGTGGCAGTGCCGCCAGCAGAAACGCCAGCCCAATGCCCGCGCTCGCCCGCACCGCGTTCGGCGCTTCCACCGGAAACGCGAGCGCAAGCGCGGAGAGCAGCAGCATGATTACAAAAAACGACAGCACGATGGA
>JBBSHK010000163.1:0-6874 GCA_038253185.1 Anaerolineae bacterium
CAAGGCAGTATAATGAGCGTGGACTTGCTCACCATCGCAAATTCAGTGCAGTAATTATCTCATAGACACTACAGAGTCGCAGAGAACAAAGCATTCAAATCTCTGCGATTCTGTGGTTCAATCCGCTATTCAATGACAGACCTCGCCATCGAGACTCACGGGCTGCGTAAACAGTTCGGCAACAAGATCGCCGTCGCCGACCTCACCTTGACGGTTCGCCGCGGTGAGGTCTTTGGCTTTCTCGGACCGAACGGCGCAGGCAAAACCACTTCGATCAAAATGCTGCTCGGTCTGGTCGCGCCAAGCGCGGGCAGCGCACACGTGCTCGGCGCGCGTCTTGGAGAGGTTGGGACACGCGCACGCATCGGATTTTTGCCGGAGCATTTTCGTTTTCAGGAATGGTTGAGCGGGCGCGAGTTTTTACGCGTGCACGGGAAATTGTACGGTATGGAGGCGAAAGTACTCGCCTCGCGGATCGAAGCATTGCTCGCGCGCGTGGACTTGCTCGATGCCGGGGATCGTAAATTGCGCGAGTACAGTAAAGGTATGTTACAGCGCGTCGGTCTCGCGCAGGCGCTGCTGAACTCACCCGACCTCGTGTTTCTCGACGAGCCAACGTCGGGACTTGATCCGCTCGGTCGCTTGCTGGTGCGCGATGTGATCAATGATTTACGCGCGCAGGGTACCGCGGTTTTTTTGAATTCACACCTACTCAGTGAAGTGGAAGTTACTTGCGACCGCGTGGCGTTCGTCAAGCAAGGGCGCGTCGTGCGCGAGATGGCGCTGAACGAAGCGACAAACGAATTCAACGTTCAGCTAAAATTGGATCAGACCACGCCTGCGTTGCTCAGCGGACTCGCCCAATTTGGTCGTGACGTACAGCAGGTCAATGGGCACGTGCAATTGCAAGCGGACAGCGAAGAGCGACTGCCGGAGATCGCGCGCTGGCTCGTCGGTCAAGGCGTGCGCGTCTATCGCCTCGGTGCGGACAAGCCCTCGCTCGAAACATTATTCCTCGACGTGATGGGCGAGGACGCGCGCGCGGGCTGAGGAAAAACACATAAGGATGAGAGCTGAAAGCGGAGATTAGCAATGACTAATTTTGCATCAGGCAACGGCAATGGACCAAACCGCTCAGGCAGGCGCAGGTGGCTCGCCGTCATAGGCATTCTGGGCATCGGGATACTGCTATGGTTGCTTGGAGTTAATGTGTTCCGTCAAACCGCGCAGCCATCTGCCCAGCGCGTCACGCCGCCGAATCCTCCAGAGACGCTGAACAGCGCCGACGATTACTTAACGCGCGGCGATTATGATTTCGATCTCGGCAACTACAACGCGGCGATCGCGGATTACAGCCGCGCCATCGAATTGAAACCCGATTACGCTGAGGCGTACAATAATCGCGCGTACGCGTATATGAAGATGGAAAAGTATGCTCTGGCGTTACCGGACCTCGACCGCGCCATTCAACTCCGTCCCGACTATGTGAATGCGCTGATGAACCGCGGCGACATCTACAACTATTACTACGCCATCGACTATGATCGCGCGGTCGCCGATTATGATCGTGTGCTGCAACTCGCGCCGGAGCACACCTCGATCTGCGGTCACCGTATGCTAGCCCTTCATCACGGCTGGAGCTTGAGCGTTATCCCGGAACTTTTAACCCGGGGGGCGGAGAGTGGCTGCCCGCGCACGAGTCCAGCTCAATAGAGCTGCCCTGGATAGCAACCATGCACGGTATTATCACTATCGCGCAACTCACGTTTCACGAATCGCTGCGGAAAAAAGTTTTGCTCGCGGCGCTCGTGCTCGGACTGGCGTTCCTCGCGATCTTTGCGCTCGGCTTTTATTTTATTCATCGCGAGATTTCCACCGCGGCGACCGGACCCTCCGCCATCCAACAGAGTCTCTTGCTTAATTTTCTCACAATGGCGGGACTCTACGCCGTAAATTTTCTCATCATTATGATGGCGGTGCTCACACCGGTGGATACCCTGTCGGGCGAAATTCGTTCGGGTGCGATCCAGACACTCGTCACCAAACCGTTGCGGCGCGCCGAAATTGTTTTGGGCAAATGGCTCGGCTTTTGGGTGATGCTCGCGCTCTATTTTATTTTAATGGCGGGAGGGGTGCTGCTGATCGCGCGCGTGATCGGTGGAAATATTCCTCCGAATCCGCTGATCGGTCTGCCATTGATGCTGCTCGAAGGAACGCTGCTGCTGACGATCTCTATCGCGGGCGGCACGCGGTTGAGCACGCTGGCGAACGGCGTGATGGCGTTCGGCTTGTACGGGTTGGCGTTTATCGGCGGTTGGGTGGAACAAATCGGCACGCTGTTCGGAAATGCGACCGCTCAAAATGTTGGCGTCGTCGCGAGTCTGATTGTGCCGAGCGAAGCGTTGTGGCAGCTCGCCGCGTATAATATGCAGCCGCCGCTGATGCGCGAGGTAAATCTTACGCCCTTCTCGCCTGCGTCGGTGCCGAGTCCGCTGATGGTCGCGTGGGCGGCAGGGTACATCGTCATAGTGCTCAGCATCGCGTTGTGGCAATTCCGCACGCGCGATTTGTAAAGGGGTTCACCACAGAGGCACGGAGATAAAATTGTAGGGGCGATCCTTGTGGTCGCCCTCTTCGCGGCTGTCAGTCAGAACGATAATACATGTAGGGGCGCAGCAGGCTGCGCCCCTACAATTTTTTATCTATACGATTCGGCTTGCAGCGTAAAAAGTTTCGCGTAGGTGCCGCCGAGCGCGACCAGATCGTGATGCGTACCCTGCTCGGCGATCGTTCCCTTTTCAATCACAAAGATTCGGTCTGCCATTCGCACCGTCGAGAAACGGTGACTGATCAGCACCGCGATTTTATCGGCGGCGAGTTCGCGGAAGCGTTGAAACACTTTCAACTCATTCTCCGCGTCGAGCGCGGCGGTCGGCTCGTCCAGCACCAGCACTTCGCAATCGCGCATAAAGGCGCGGGCGAGCGCGATCTTTTGCCACTCACCGCCGGAGAGGTCGCGACCTTTTGAGAACCAGCGACCGAGCGTCGTATCATAACCTTCCGGCAAACCCGCAATCAGCGGATGCGCGCCGCTCTTTTCCGCCGCGCCGACGATGCGCGGGCGATCCTCTAATGCCTCAATCTGACCAAAGCCGACGTTCTCCGACGCGGCGAGATGATAGCGCACGAAATCTTGAAAGATCACGCCAATGCGCTGGCGCAATTCGCGCAGGTCGTACTCGCGCAGGTCAACTCCGTCGAGCAGGATTTCGCCTTCGGTCGGATCGTAGAGCCGCGTCAACAATTTGATCATCGTGGTCTTGCCCGCGCCGTTCGCGCCCACGAGCGCGATTTTTTCACCCGGCTCGATCGAGAGATTAATGTTGCGCAGCGCGTAGCCGTCCGCGTCGTGTCCATTGCCGCTGATCACAAATTGCTTGGGTGGTGATTCGTCATTCTTCGGATACCGGAACGACACATTGCGAAATTCGATCCCGCGCGCAAGATGGCGCGGCACGGGCAGCGGTTTTGCTGCAACCACCATCTGCGGTTCCAATTCCAGGAACGCGAACAGGTTGCTCATAAACAAGCCGTTCTCGTACAATTCGCTCAGCCCCAAAAAGATCGCCTCGAAGGTGTTCTGGCTCGCGCGAAAAATTCCGAGATAGAGCGTCATATCGCCCAGCGTAATCACCCCACCCGCCGCGCGATATACGATCCACGCGTACGAGGCGTAATACGAAAGTGTCGCGAGCAAGCCCCAGCCGAACGAGGCGAGACTGCGCCGCTGCGCGATGCGTTGGTCTTCGCGCAAAAATTTCCAGAACAGATTGGCGTAACGACCGAGCAGCGGATCGCCCAAGCCAAAAAGTTTTACTTCCTTGACCGCGTCGTAATCGGTCAGCAAGTATTCGAGATATTGCAGCTTGCGCGCTTCGGGCGCGCGCCACGACAGCACGCGAAAGCTCAGCTCGGCAAATTGACTCTGCGCGATGAACGCGGGGATGGTCGCGACGAAAAGAATGAGCGCGAGCAGCGGGCTAAAGCGAAACAGCAGCGCGCCAAAGGAAACCAATGTGATCGCATTTTGAAAAAGATAGAATCCGCCGTTCACGATTTGCAGACCGCGCCAGTCTGCCTCGCGTCGCGCGTTTTGCAGCTTGTCGTAAAATTCCGCGTTCTCGAAATACGTCAGGTCGAGGTCGATAGCTTTACGAATGATGCGCGTGTTGATTTCAAGGTTCAAGCGCGAGTGGAGGACGTGCTCCGCAAAAGTGCGCGCCTGACTGTTCGCCGCTTGCAACAGCAGCAGAAAAAATTCGACGACGAGCAGCGGCAAGATCGCGCGCAGCCCGGCGTCGGAACCGGCGTGCGTGTTGATCGCGTTCACCACCGCGTCGACGATCAATTTGCCGACCCACGCCTGGCTCGCGGGCAAGAGCGCGCCGACGATGGTGCAGCCCGCCATTGCCAGCGCCGAGGGACGGTGCGCTTGCCACACCACGCCGAACGCGCGGCGAATATTCACCAGCGCGTCTTTGATTTTTGCGCGTCGCTCGGAGTACCATTCCGAAAAACGCGCCCGACGATTCTGAGTTGGGTTTGGAGCAGAGGTCATAATAAAATGATAACACACTTTGGCACTGAGGCAGGCTACTCGAAAGGATGGATTTCAAATAGGGGCACATCGTTTCACAACTATGACTCGTTATCCATTGACGATTACGCCGCTGGGTGTTACTATCCGAACGTGATGACAACTTGTTTCAAAACCCCGATTGTTGTATTTCCTACCTTTGAATCGAGCGAGCGCAGCTATGACTCTGTGCGGCGGAATTCAGTCCCGCAGGGATCTACGATTTTGAAACAAGTTGGGGTGCGATTATGAGTGTGAATAGAGAAGATCGCGCCGCTGAATCTGAATTCCTGAGCGAGCAAGACGATGGTCCAAGCGCGAGTACACCCGCTTCGCCCCAAGAAACCGCGCAGGTCGAACTTCTCAAAGAGCAGTCCGATGTCAAGGACGCGCTCAAGCAAACTCCCACGAGCGCGGACGTAACCCCGACGGAAGAAAAGAAAAGTGATCGGCTGTGGTTCGCGACGTATGCGCTGGGTCTCGTGTTGCTCGCGGGGTTGTACTATCTGCTGCGGCTCGGCTCTCTGCCTCTGCCCTCCGAATACATCGGGATCGCACAGCGCGCGGCGCTCGGCGGAGTATTGGCACTGTTCGTCGTCGCGGCGGGCAAAGCGGTCGAAAGTCTCCTCGTCAATCACATTGACAATGCCGCCTCGCGTTATACGCTGAATCGAATTCTGCAGTTGCTCGTCTGGGTCGTCCTCGGTCTCATCCTCATCTCAATTATTTTTGCGAACTGGTACACGACCTTTGCTTCACTCGGCGTCGCATCGGTTGTCGTCGGCTTGGCGCTGCAAAGCACGCTCACGAGTTTTTTCGGCTGGATTTATATTCTCATTCGCAAGCCGTACAAAGTTGGCGACCGTATTCAGCTCGGCGCCGCGAAAGGCGATGTCATCGGCGTGAGTTATCTCGATACGACGCTGTGGGAATTTGGCGGACCATATCTTTTCACCGATCATCCGAGCGGGCGGCTGATCAAATTCCCAAATTCGCAGGTGCTGAGCAATCCGGTTTACAATTATTCGTGGCCCCTCTTTCCGTACATCTGGAACGAGATTAAATTCAACATCGCCTATGACAGCGATCTGGAATTTGTGGCGCAGACGATGCGCGAGGTCGCGGAAGCAGAGATCGGCGAATTTATGATGCAGCAGGTGCGCGTCTATCGCGAACTGCTCGCGCATACGCCGGTGGATGAATTGGAAGTGCAAGAGCGCCCCGCCGTACATTTTCGCGTGGGCGAGAATACGTGGCTCGAAGCCATCGTGCGTTACCTCGTGCATCCGAAGGAAGCGGGTCGCGTAAAAACGCGCATCATCAAAAAATTGCTCGCGCGCCTGAATGCCGAACCCGACCGCGTGCTTTTCCCTAAAGGCAGCGCGCGGTAATTCGATCCGACACTACCGAAATATGTAATAAACCTCCCCCTCCCCTCCTTAGCAAAGAGCGGTTAGGGGAGGTTTTAGTGAGTCTCACTCTGAATAATTTTCTCCTCCGCCGCGCTCTCGCCCTCCTCGCGCTCGTCACTACCGCGATCCCTGTTCTCAACTTTGAAACATTCAGCGCGCGTGCCGCGAGTCCGAACGCGCCGACCGCGGGCGGACTCAGTCTTGCCTTGAGCGCGGAGCCTGCCGTCGTCAATCCCGGCGATACGGTGAATGTTACGATCGCGTTGACGAATTACGGCAGCAGCTCGCCGCACACCCGCATCACGGATACTTTGCCCAGCGGTTTTTCGTACATCCCCGGCACGGTGTCGCTCAGCGTCGATGGCGTAATGAAACCAATCGCGCTGATTACATCACGCGCGCGTATCGCGATTACTGGTCGCGCTGGCTCGAAGTGATTGCCGCGACGCCCTATGAATTGAATGACCCAAACGGCAACTGGCAGACCTTCGATTGGGTGTACGCCGACGGCACGCATCACGCCGAATACGACGCGGTGAGCGCGTTGTCGAAACCGTCCGCGCCCGCGCCTTCAAAACTGGTGTGGCAATTCAGTGTCAAGGCATCGCAAATCAACGGGGCCCACGCGAGTGATTTTGTGGCGTATTCCGATGACAGCAGCAGCACCTCCTTGTCGAATGCGGCGTGGGTGCAGGTGGGACAGCCCACACCGTCTGATACACCGACCATCACGAACACACCGACGGAAACACCGACCCCGACGATTACTGACACACCCACGATGACGCCGACGCCGACCGAAACATTCACCCCGTCGAATACACCC
>JBBSHK010000164.1:0-6861 GCA_038253185.1 Anaerolineae bacterium
GTGGGCGCGAGCGTTGGGCGAATTCGGCGCGACGATTCTCTTCGCCGGAAATTTTCAGGGGCGCACGCAGACGATGCCGCTCGCGATTTACATCGGACTCGAATCGAATCTCGACAGCGCGCTGGCGCTCAGCTTGATTCTCATCGTCGTCTCTTTCGGAATCCTGGCGGCGGTGCGGCTCGTCAGTCCCAAAGGTTTGACACTGGGATGATCAAGAATGAATAATTAGCAATGGACAATGCACAATGCCGCCGGCTCTTTTCTTTTGTTCATTGTTCATTGTTCATTGTAAATTGTGCCTTAACTTAATGCTCGAACTCCAGATTTGCAAGCGACTGAACGCTTTTCATCTGAATATCGACCTCTGCGCGCCGGAAGAAAAAATTGTGGTGCTCTTTGGCGCCAGCGGCGCGGGCAAATCAATGACGCTCGCGGCGATCTCCGGATTGGTGACGCCTGATTCCGGTAGAATCGCGATTGGCGAACGTGTGCTCTTTGACTCGGCGCGTGGCATCGATTTGCCGCCGCAGCAGCGTCATATCGGCTTGGTGAAGCAAGACCTCGCGCTCTTTCCACATCTGACTGCAGCGCAGAATATTGCGTATGGTCTGTTCAATCAACCGCGCGACGTGACAGAAACGCGCGTGCGCGATTTTGTGCGCCTAACCAATCTCGTCGGTTTTGAAACGCGCAAGCCGACAGAATTGTCGGGGGGTCAACAGCAGCGCGTCGCGCTGGCGCGGGCGCTCGCGATTCAACCCTCGCTCCTGTTACTCGACGAACCCTTCTCCGCCCTCGACCGCCCCACGCGCCTCGAATTGCGCGATGAGGTAAAACGGCTCCAGCAGAAACTACGCACGAATGTGTTAATGGTCACCCACGACTTGGGCGAGGCGTACGCGCTCGCGGATTATCTCGCGGTGTTCGACCGCGGACAGCTGCTGCAATTCGATCAGCCCGATCGCGTACTGCGCGCGCCAAAAAACTTGCGGGTGGCACAAGTTGTGGGCGTGAAAAATATTCTGCCCGGCGTCGTGGTCGCGCCCGCGCGTGTGCGCGTCGGAGAACGCGAGCTGGAAGCCCCCGCGGAGAATTTTCCGACCGGCGCGCGGGTTTTCGTTTGCGTGCGACCGGAACGCGTCACGCTCATCCGGATGGACCGTTTTCCGCCTCCGCCGCAGAATCTGATCGAGGGCGATGTGATCGAGGAGCAAAGTGACGGCACGAACGTGACACTGATTTTTCGCGCGCAGGGTGAGCGCCTGCTGCAGAACCGGGCATTCGATTTGCAGATCGATACGCCGGTGTATGTGTACGAGCGTCTGAATCTCGCGCGCGAACGTCACTGGACGGTTTCTATCAAAAAGACCCAGATGCACGTGATTGCCGACGAAAATTAACGCGCAACGATGTGACGCGAGCTTTGCGACAACCGAATACCTATGTTAGAATCGCGACCTGTCAATGGCTGGAGTTGGAGCTGAAATGCGGCGATTGGAAGATGACCTCGCAACCATTTTGATTTCAAGAGAGCACATTCAGGAGCGCATTCGCGAATTGGCGGAGCAGATTACGTCCGATTACGCGGGCAAGGACTTGCTGCTGGTCTGCATTCTCAAAGGCGGCGTCATCTTTTTGAGCGATCTCACGCGCGCGCTCCCGATTCCCCACGCGCTGGATTTCATGGCGATATCTTCCTATGGCGGCACCCGTACCGAATCATCCGGCATTGTGCGAATCTTGATGGACTTGAATGCGAACATTCAAAATCGCCACGTGCTGATCGTCGAAGATATTATTGATACCGGACGTACGCTGCAATACATTACCGAAAATCTCGGCACGCGCGATCCGGCGAGTTTGAAAATCTGTACGCTGCTCAATAAACCGGACCGCCGCGAGGTGGATATTCGTCTCGATTACGTGGGCTTTAATATTCCGAATGAATTTGTAGTTGGATATGGTCTGGATTATGGCGAGTTGTATCGCAATCTTGATTTTGTGGGCGTGCTGAAACCGGAGCTGTATACCAGCGGCGAAGCGCGCCTGCTCTCGCCTGCCACCTAGAACCTTAAAATAAATATTCAGGATGCAATATGTCTACGGCTGAACGAGTGCTACAAGTTTTGGCGGATGTCGCCGAAGAAGAGCAGGTCCGACAACAAACCGATCTGCGATTGTACGATCTCGATATCCTCGATTCGCTGAAAACGGTCGAACTGATCATCGCGCTCTCGGAAAAGTTTGGCGTTGAGATTTCGCCCGCCGAATTCGAACGCGAGCAATGGGCGACTCCGCACCACATCGTGGAATTTATGGAGAGCCGCGTGGGTCAGTAAAGCCGCGCCGCTCATAACCCTGCCTGCGAAATTGATTGATCCCCCACTCTTCTCACCTGTGAGCACAATTTATTTCAACACTCAACTCATTGAAAAATATTGTCGCCGCGCTATCTCGATGCGAGTGCAAGCAATATAGCAATCGGGGTTCTGAAACAAGCTATCGGTCAGAGAGTAGTCGAATGACATTTTCAAACCGCTGCGGGATTTTCGAATGAGCCGCCGCCCCTACCTCGTCGCCGCGCTGCTCACGCTCGCCCTTCTCGCCGCGATTCTGATCGGAGGCATCTGGTACGTCGGATCGATCGAGCGTCAATACATCCACGCGCTCGCGCCCTACATTTTTCTCCAAAAGAATCAGGGCAGCGCGTTGCAACGCGAGGCATTTCGACAACCCGATCTGCTGCCCGTCTATGGCAGCTCCGAGCTTGGAATTGATGACCCCTACAACGCGAGCAATATTTTCAAAAACTATCCCACCGGCTTTGCGGTTTTTCCCATCGGAATGGACGACACTGAACCGCTGATCATCACCCAAAAGTTGGCGGCGGTGGGCGGCGACCTGCGCGGGAAAAAGGTCGTCATCTCACTCTCGGCGATTTTCTTTTCATCCGCCACGTATCACGCGCGCAGTTACCTCGGAAATTTTTCGCGCCTGCATGCGATGGAACTGGCATACAGCACAGACCTTCAGCTCGCGCTCAAGCAGGATGTGGCGCGGCGAATGTTACAATACCCAAAGTCGCTTGAGAAAGAACCGCTGCTTAAATTCGCGTTGGAAAAACTTGTGGACGGCTCTCCGGCGAGTCTCGCGCTGTACTATGCCTCGCTGCCTTTCGGCAAGCTGCAGACTTTCGTTTACGAACTCCAGGACCATTGGGAGACGCTGGCGCACATTCGCAGCAAGCCCAAGCGCAACCCAAACGTGGCGCATCGCCCGCAGACGCTCGATTGGGCAGCGCTGCGCGTCCAAGCCACCGAAGCGTACAAGCAGCATGCCAACAATAATCTGCTCGGCATGGACAACCTGATCTTTAACCAAATCCGCGATCGCTTGATCGCCGCGGAAGACTCGACTTCGGACGAAGTTTTTTTAGGGATCGTCGAACGCTCGACCGAGTGGACCGACCTCGATCTGCTGCTGCGCGAGCTGAAAGACCTGGGCGCTCAGCCGCTGATTACGTGCATGCCGATGAAAGGGATTTACAATGACTATCACGGCATCTCCTCGAACGCGCGTCAGATATTCTATCAAAAGTTGCGAGAGGCGGTTGGCAAATATGGAATGCCGTTGGTCAATTTCCAGGACCACGACCCCGATAAATATTTTCTGATCGATCCGAGCGATCACCTGAGTTCCAAAGGATGGATCTATTATGACCAGACCTTCGACGCCTTTTATCACGACGCTCTTCACTAGCCCGCTCTTACGCCTAGTCGCGCTCACTCTGTTTTATCTTGCAATCCTCCTCGGTTTGATCGTGCTTTACGGTCGAGGTGATTTCTCAACCCCGCCCTTCATCTATCAGGCATTCTGACACCCCCGTGAAAACAGACCTGCTCGCGCAAATCCATAGCTGGGCACGAATCGCGCCGGAACGATTCGCCCATTTCAGCGCGGACCGCACGCTCACCTATGGGGAATTGATTCGCCGCTCAGACGCACTTGCCAATTACCTCGCGCAATACTTGCCCGACGACCAATCGCCCGTCGCGGTGCTTGGGCACAAAGAACCCGAAATGCTCGTCGCATTTCTCGGCGCGGTGAAAGCGGGACATCCTTACATTCCGCTCGACGCCGCGATGCCGGAGCAACGCCGCGCGCGCATCGTCGAACTCTCCGCCGCCAAAATTGTGCTGATGCCCCAGTCCATCGCCGCCCTCACGAACCAGTCGGTTACTCGCGCGCATTCACCGCGGCGACTCGCGCCCACCGACCCGTACTATATAATTTTCACTTCGGGCAGCACCGGCGAACCGAAAGGTGTCGTGATTACGCTCGAATGTTTGACGAGCTTTGTGGACTGGATGTTGGGAGAACAGAAACTGGAATCGCAAGCGGAAATATTTTTGAATCAGGCGCCCTTCTCTTTCGATCTGTCGGTAATGGACTTGTATCTGAGTCTCGCGACCGGCGGTACGCTTTTTAGTATCACCAACGAGCAGGTTGCCAATCCAAAGCAGCTCTATCAAGCCCTCGCCGCGTCGGGTGTCACCGCGTGGGTCTCGACACCTTCGTTCGCGCAGATGTGCCTCGCCGAAAAAACGTTCAATGAAAAAATGCTGCCGCACGTACGCCGGTTCTTGTTTTGCGGGGAAACGCTGCCGCCCCAAGTCGCGAGCCAACTGCTCGACCGTTTTCCCGACGCGCAAGTGTGGAACACCTACGGACCCACGGAGGCAACCTGCGCGACCACTTCGCTCCGCATCACGCGCGAAATTCTCGCGCAGTACTCACCGCTGCCCGTCGGTCATGCCAAGCCGGGCACGAATATCCTAATCATCGACCAAGCGGGTGAGGCGCTGCGCGAAGGTGAGCGCGGCGAGGTCGTCATCGCAGGTCCGAATGTCAGTCCCGGTTATCTCGCGCGACCCGATCTGAACGCGCGCGCGTTTTTTCAAATCGACGGTCAGCGCGCCTACCGCACCGGCGATGCCGGTCATTTTGAAAACGGGCTGCTCTTTTTCGAAGGGCGGATGGACAGCCAGATCAAGCTGCACGGCTATCGCATCGAACTGGGCGATGTGGAATCCAACTTGCGCGCGCTGCCCGGAATACGCGACGCGGTCGTGCTGCCGGTGATGAAGCAAGGTCGCGCGGATTCGCTGGCGGCGTTCTTGGTTTTTGACGCGCCGCGCGACGGCTCCGATTTTCAGATCTCAAATTCGCTGCGCGCGGAGTTGGGCAAACGCGTGCCGTCTTATATGCTCCCGCGCAAATTTTATTTTCTCGAATCGTTTCCGATGACGGCGAACGGCAAAGCCGATCGCAGAAAACTGGCAGAGTTACTAGAGCGCAGCGCCAACGCATCTCAAAAGAACGACTCTGCTTTCGTCGCGCCTCTGCCCAACCGCAAAGAGGGCGAGGTGTAATGGTCCCCTACGCCGATTTTCTGTACTTTGGGTTGATGCTTTATCCCGTCGTGCCGACGCTGGTACTCGGCTGGCTCGGGCGCATCAACTGGCGCTGGATTCTGATCACGACGGTCGCGCTCGTCATTTTCCAGTACTCGACGACACTCAAAATCCTGCCGAATGTGGCGGTGCAGGAAATCTGGATCGTCGTCGCCTATGCCGCGTTTGAACTGCTGCTCGCGAAAACATTTTTATGGATTCGCGCGCGCGCCAATCAACGCGTGTGGTTCTATGCCGCGCTGCTGCTCGCGCTCGCGCCGCTGCTCGTCGCCAAGTATGTGCCCGCGTTCGCGCCGACGACGCTCATCGGCTTTCTCGGGATTTCGTACGTGACCTTTCGCGTGCTCGACGTGATCATCGGAATTCAAGACCGTTTGATTCTCACGCTGCCGCTGGCGCAATATCTCGCGTATCTTTTTTTCTTCCCGACGATCTCGTCGGGTCCCATCGACCGTTATCGCCGCTTTGCCGCGGACTGGAATCACGCGCGCACGCGCGAGGAATTTCTGAACGATTTAAATAACGCGGTGCATCGCATCTTTATCGGCTTTCTCTACAAATTCATTCTCGCCTTCCTAATCAATCAATATTGGCTCGTTCCCGTCGCGAGTGAAACAGACCTCGCGGGCACGCTCTCCTATATGTACGCCTACAGCTTTTATCTCTTTTTCGATTTCGCCGGATACAGTTCGTTCGCGATTGGCTTTTCGTACTTGTTCGGAATTCACACGCCGGAAAATTTTCTGCGCCCTTTTGTCGCGCGCGACATTCGCGATTTTTGGAATCGCTGGCACATCAGTCTCTCGGCGTGGTTCCGCGATCACGTGTATATGCGCTTTGTACTCGCCGCGACCAAAGGGCATTGGTTCAAAAGCAAATACACCGCGTCGTATCTCGGTTTTTTTCTCGCCTTCGGACTAATCGGATTGTGGCACGGGCTGGCGGCGAATTACATCATCTATGGTTTGTATCACGCCGCGCTCTTGTCGATTCACGACTGGTTTGCGCGGTGGAACAAGGAGCACAAGCTCTGGGGTGATACGCTGCCCTGGCGCATCGCGGGAATTGTGGTGACTTTCAATCTCGTCTGCTTTGGCTTTTTAATTTTCTCGGGGCGCTTGGGTCCGCATTAACTCTTTCACAAAACGCTGCGCTCGTTCGTTATAATTGGAGACCTCGCAGACAGGACCGTTCTACAAAGGAGTTACCTCATGCACACCAAAACAAAGCTCATCGGCGAATATTTGATCGAAGAAGGCAAGATCACCGAGGAAGAATTGGCGCAAGCGCTGGAGTTTCAGGCGAACTCGATGCTTGGCGGACGAATGCCATTGATTGGAACGATTCTGGTCGAGAGGGTCGGAGCGCTCACCCAGCGTGATCTCGA
>JBBSHK010000165.1:0-6840 GCA_038253185.1 Anaerolineae bacterium
AGCGAAGTGCGAAACTTTGTTTCGCCAGAATCTCGTTCGGAATACCGTTGCTTTTAGCGCAGCCGCAGCGGAGGTGGATTCCCTTTGGCGCGGTTGGAACGATGAAGCGGCAACTGCTTGACGCGACGCGGCTTGGTGGTCTCACCCATCAACGCGATCGGGAGCACTTCTTCCATGTGGTCGACGAGGACGACGTTCAAAACGCGCTGCACGCGTTTCGGTACATCCACCAGGTCCTTCTTATTTTTCTTCGGAATGACCAGCGTTTTCAAACCAGCGCGATGTGCCGCCAAAACTTTTTCGCGAATCCCGCCGATCGGCAGCACGCGCCCGCGCAAGGTGATCTCGCCCGTAAAGCCAACATCCTTATGCACCGCGCGATGCGACAGCGCGCTGATCAATGCCGTCGCAATCGTGATGCCCGCCGACGGACCATCTTTTGGAACTGCGCCTTCGGGGACGTGGACGTGGATATCTAGTTTATCGAAATCGCCGCGCAAACCGAGTTGCCTGGCATTCGTGCGCGCGTACGATAGCGCGGCGTGCGCGGACTCTTGCATCACCTCACCGAGTTGACCGGTGAGCATCAGCCCGCCTTTGCCCGGCATCAACGTGACTTCGATCGCGAGGGTGTCGCCGCCCGCGTCAGTGACCGCGACACCGGTGGCGACGCCGATCTCATCCTGCTCCTCGATCAGCCCGTACGTAAATTTAGCCGGTCCTAAATATTTCGCGAGTGATTCTTTCGTGACCGCGCCCGGCGCGTGTTTGCCCTCCGCGATCAGCCGCGCGAGCTTGCGGCAGATGTTCGCAATCTCGCGTTCGAGGTTGCGCACGCCGGCTTCATAGCTGTACTCGCGAATCAGACCGCGAATCGCCGCGTCGGAAAAACGCGGCTGTGATTTCAAGCCGTGCTCTTCTTTTTGGCGCGGAATTAAAAAGTGTTTGGCGATGGCAAGTTTTTCTTCCTCGATGTATCCGGGGAATTCGATCACTTCCATGCGGTCACGCAGCGCGGGCGGGACCGGATCGAGAATATTCGCCGTCGTGACGAACATCACTTTGGACAAATCGTACGGCACGTCGAGATAGTGATCGCTGAACGCGGAATTTTGTTCGGGGTCGAGTACTTCGAGCAGCGCCGCGCTGGGGTCGCCGCGGAAATCGTTGCCCACTTTATCGATCTCGTCGAGCATAAACACGGGATTGATTGTGGTCGCGCGGCGCATCGTCTGGAGGATGCGCCCGGGGAGCGCGCCGATGTAGGTGCGGCGATGCCCGCGAATTTCTGCCTCGTCGCGAATGCCGCCGAGCGAGACACGCACAAAATTTCGTCCGAGCGCTTCGGCGATGCTGCGCCCCATCGAGGTCTTGCCGGTGCCCGGCGGACCGACGAAGCAAAGAATCGGCGAGCGCATTTTTTCGGCGGCGAGCTTGCGCACAGCCATATATTCGAGAATGCGTTCTTTCGCGCGCTTGAGTCCGTAATGCTGCTGATCGAGCAGTTTTGCCGCCGCGCGTATGTCGAGATTATCCTGCGAGACATTCGTCCAGGGCAAGAGGAGCAGCCAATCGATGTACGAACGCACGATGCCGACTTCGGGCGAACCCGGCGGCATTTGCGCGAGTCGTTCCAGTTCGTGTTCCGCTTTTTCTTTCGCCTCGACCGAGAGTCCTGCCGACGCGATTTTTTCGCGCAGCTCATTCAGGTCGCGCGTCTGCACGTCCATTTCGCCCAGCTCTTGCTGAATGACGCGCATTTGCTCGCGCAGATAGTATTCGCGCTGGCTCTTATCCACTTCTTCTTGTACCTGATTGTGAATCTTGCTCTGGAGTTCGAGCACGTCCAGTTCTTTCGCGAGCAGCACCGAGATTTTTTGCAAGCGCACGGCGGGGTCGAGCGTCTCTAGAATATCTTGACGCACGTCGAGTTCGAGATTCAAGGTTGAGGCGATCAGGTCGGCGAGTCCACCCGCGCCTTCGGCATTCAACGCCGCGACGTAAACTTCTTCGGGGAGTTGCGAAGAGAGCCGCACCACTTTTTCAAACAGCGCGAGCACCGCGCGCAGCAGCGCTTCGGTGGTCAGCGAGGTGTCGCGCGGCTCTACTAATTTTTCCACGCGGACTTTCCAAAAGGGCTCGGTCTGCACCAGCTCGATAAAGCGCAGGCGCATTTCGCCTTGACCGAGCACGCTGGTGGTGCCATCGGGCATCCGCAGCATGCGTCCGATCGACATTTCCGCGCCAATCGAATATAGGTCGTGAGGTGTGGGGTCTTGCGCCGCGGGATCGCGCGGCGTGAAAACCGCGATGTGCTGGTCACGCAGCATCGCGTCTTCGATCGCGCGCACGAAGCGATCGCGCGAGACGTTCACCGGGCTAACGAGCCGCGGAAAAATCACCGTGTCGCGGACAGAGACGAGGGGGAGTTCGATTATTTCGGGTTTGGGCAGAGTCGTTTTCGAGCGGCGTCTGGGCATAGGAAACAAGTCTCGATGCACAATGGACAATGGACAATGACCGATGAAGAATGCTTACGATTGTGCCTTGATCATTTTTCATTGTGCATTGTTGAATCATCTTACCATAGCGATTTTGTTTTGGCAAAAGAAATCAATTCTGATGCTTCTCTTGACCGCACAACACGACGCGATTATACTTTTGTCACGACCGTCATCAAGGAAATTTTCCTAAATGCCTCAGAGAATGACACTGGGTCAGTTCAAGAAAGCTTTCGCAAAAATCAAAGATGCGGGTTGGATTCCATCCGCGCGCAGAGGTCCGACCGGAATCGGTCAGACCCTTGAGCAAATGCTTGGCTTGCGTGAGAATAATGTCGCAATTCCTGATCTCGGTGCGGTTGAATTAAAAGCGCACCGTATCGGCTCAGCCTCTTTGATTACATTGTTCACGTTCAACCGAAAAGTTTGGCAGATGAAGCCGTTGGACGCGATAAGAGAATATGGAACCCCCGACCGGAACGGGCGGTTGGGGCTTTACTATACATTGTCGCGTACCCCTAACAGCATGGGTTTGTTTTTGTATGTTGAAGGCGACAAGGTTTTGGTGAGGCATATTTCGGGATCAATTGTTGCTGAATGGCAGCTTCAAACCCTCGCCGAGCGGTTCACGCAAAAGCTGCGCGGGTTGATTTTCGTGAGTGCCTTTAGCGAAATGCGTGGTGACAATGAGTGGTTCCAGTTTGCGCGAGCGCAACTTCTGACCAACACTTCACCCGAAATTATTGGCAATCAAATATGGGTAGACAATGTCTCCTTCGATATAAGATTATCGACGCGGGCATCAAACGACGAAGCGAAATTCCTCGTAGTCGGCGAGAACCTGCGCTGGCTCTTCAGGAATTGGACAGATATATGAGCAAGACCCGCGACCCCGACAAAATAAGAATGACTTTCTACCCAATGGCGGGTAGTGTCGATGAGCAATTTGCTAATCTTCTCCAAACACTTGCGTGGGTAGACACGAGTAATCCTACGCCGAGTGAGACGTATGAATGGCTTCGTCAAAAGTTTGCGCTGAGCCATTTTTTTGCCCGTGACGTTTACACTGTCCTATTCATAAGCAGCGGGTTAGTAAGCGTGCGTAATGGGAAATGCCATCTGACTGCCGATGGGCAATCCGCGCTTGCTACTGCATCCCCTGTTATTTTGCTTGAGATATTTGAGAAAACATTCGCGGGGGTATCCGCTTTTTTGGAAGTTCTGCGTGACAATCCTTTCATAAAAGCTGAGACGCTAAATACTTTATGGCTGGAAACGGTCAAAGACCGATTTCCAAAAATGCAGGACTGGAGCAAACGCACCTTAAACAATCAGTCCCGTCACCGGGTTGATTGGTTGCGGACAATGGGTTTCATCACAGCCGCAAATGGACTCTACGCGCTTTCGGAAAGCGGTTGGGAATTCGTGAAGCAGACTCCACCAGAGAGCATTGCTATTCAGCGCCATGAAGTTAGAGAGCAAGAAAATGAATTAACCGAACTTGCTTTGGGACCATTTGAACCATTCGATGCGGCGATTGAGAAAACTGTCTCCTTGCGAAAAGCATATGTTCGGGATCGTGCCTTTCGCCAGATTGTGACGACTCAATATGATTACACTTGTGTGTTCTGCGACTTCCGCTTTGCAACACCCACGGCTATTTACGAAGCCGAAGCTGCACACATAGTTCCTAAACGAAGAAGGGGAACCGACGATCCTCGAAATGGCGTGTGCCTCTGTGGAACCTGCCATTGGTTGTTTGACGTAGGCATAGTCTCAATTCGCGCGCAGGACTTTTATGTTATCTCGGCATCGTATGTTGCGAGTCTGGCACAGGACAAATCTGTCCAACGCGTTTTGAGCTATGAAGGCAAAAAGATTCGATCTGTTCAAAACGCGAAGTACGCTCCGGCGACTGAAGCACTCCGATGGCATAATGAACAAATATTTCTGGGTTAGTGTGATCTCAACGTAGTTAAAACTTCGCAGACGATCAAAAGAATAGAATATTCAAAAGCTGCTATGTTCGCGGCTTCTCATTTTCCGCACGCGATTTCAATCTCTCCCGCCACCGGCGGGAATTTTATTTAGTGTTTCAGTTTCATTTATCTTTCGAGTATAATCAATGCGCGAACGACTTCCCGTCCGCGACACGCCGCTCATGTTTCCAGCTCCTCGCACCGAATTTTCTCATCGCACGCGCGCGTATAATCTCGCGCGGATGCGCGCCGAACTCTTTGACATTCTCATCATCGGCGGCGGCATCACCGGCGCGGGCATTGCGCGTGAAGCAACGCTGCGCGGTTACAAGGTCGCGCTCGTGGAGAAAAATGACTTTGCCAGCGGCACGAGTTCGCAATCCTCCAAGCTCATCCACGGCGGCATTCGTTACCTTGAAACGTTTCAGTTTCCCCTCGTGTTCGAAGCGAGTCAAGAACGGCGACGGCTGCTGCAACTCGCGCCGAATCACGTTTGGGCGCTGCCGTTTCTCTATCCGATTTATCGCGACAATCGCTACGGTCCCGGTCTCATCAACCTCGGCTTGTGGCTGTACGACGGGCTGGCGCTCTTTCGCAATGTGGATCGTCATCAAATGCTTTCGACCGAGCAGATCGCGAAAGAATTGCCCGCGCTCGACGTGTCGAACATCGTCGGCGGCGCGCACTATTACGACGCGCAGACCGACGACGCGCGCTTGACACTCGAAACGATTCGCTCGGCGCATATGCGCGGCGCGGTGATCGCGAATCATTGCGCGGTCGAAGAACTGACGCGCAGCACCGGCAAACGCGTGGACGGAGTGCTCGCGCGCGATTTGATCGGCGACGAGGTGATCAATGTGCGCGCCCGCGTGGTCGTGAATGCGACGGGTCCCTGGACCGACACTGTGCTTGCGATGGACTCGGTGCGAAACCCGCCGCGGCTTCGCCCTACCAAAGGCATTCACCTGCTCGTCCCGCGCGAAAAATTCGCCACGCCTGAAGCCGTGTCCTTTACGGTCAAGAGCGACGGGCGGTTGATGTTCGTGCTGCCGCGCGGTGAATTCACAATGATCGGTACGACCGACACGCATTACGAGGGCGACCCCGACCGCGTGCGCGCGGAGCGAAAAGATGTAGATTACGTTTTGCGCGCGGCGCGCGCTTCCTTTCCGGGCGCGCGTCTGGGCGCACGTGATGTCATCAGCACCTACGCCGGTCTGCGTCCGCTGGTCGCGTCCGAACACTCGCTCGCGCCCTCTGCCATTTCGCGCGAGCATGAAATTTGGGTTACTCCCACCGGTCTGGTGAATATTGCCGGCGGCAAGTTGACCACCTACCGCTCGATGGCGCAAGAATTGGTCGCGCGCGTCGAAAAAATGTTGGCGAAACAATTTGGCATCCGCGCGACCTACCGCAGCCGCAGCGCGCGTTTGCCGCTCGTGGATGGGGATGGCAGCGGCGCGTTCAATCGCGCGCAGGTAGAGGTAGCCAAATTACTCCCTACCGAAACGCGCCAGTATCTGAATCGCGCCTACGGTGCGCGGCAGAATCGAGTGCTCGATTACATTGTCGCCGACGCGAAATTACGCGCGCCGTTGGTCGAAGGACAACCCTACCTCTGGGCAGAAATCCCGCACGCAGTCGAACAAGAAATGGCAATGACGCTGAGCGATGTTATGATCCGCCGGCTACATCTCTTCCATCAGGTGCGCGACGGCGCGGTGACCCTCGCGCGCGAGATCGCTTACTCGATGTCGCGTTTTCTCGATTGGCTCGATTCAGACATCGAGGAGGAAATCACCGCGTACACGCGCGCGGTGGAAATTAATCGCGAGTCGCTCAAGACAGAGGAAGAAGGATGACCCTTCTTTGGTTTCCCCTCAGCAAGGGGAGAAAGAGGGCGTGCCTTCCTCCTTCCTCCTTAAAATTTTCCCATGCTCTCACTTGCAAACGTTCAGAGTCGCATGCGCGCTCACACCAATCTGGTGGTCGTCGTCGGCATCGCCCTTCTCGGCGGCTTGAAGCAGAGTATGATCGGCGTGGTCTGGCAGCCGTTCGTGCTGAGTCTCGGCGCGTCAATGTCCGTGCTGGGACTTTTGGCGAGCATCGGTGGGGCGAATGGAATTGTGACGACACTGGTTTCGCCATTCGCCGGTTGGTTCGCCGATCGGCGCGGGCGCAAGGCTCCGCTTATCGCCGGCTCGCTGCTAACCGCCGCGGCATTCTTGCTTTACACTCTGGCAGGATTGACAATGTTCTCCTGGCTGCTGCTGCCCGGCATTATGCTGCTCGGTCTCGCCGCAGTGGATCGTCCCGCGAACAGCGCGCTGATTGGAGAATCGGTCAGCGCGGCGCGG
>JBBSHK010000166.1:0-6822 GCA_038253185.1 Anaerolineae bacterium
GTTGACATTCGAGAATAAAAAGTGTCTCGCCCGCGACGAGCATCGCGCCGCGGCGGAAACGATTCAACAGTTGCACCTGATACGGATCGACGCGCGTAATCACCTGCACCGACACCACTTCGGCTTTTTTGCGATCATCGGGCGTGAGCCCCAACCGTTCCAGCACGGTGCTGCCCGCGGCGAGTACTTCAGCTTGCGACATCGAGTGCACTTCGAACATGCCGAACTCGCGTTCGACCAATTGCGCGCCCGGTTTTGCTTCGGTCGCTTTCACCGCGATGTCCACCAGCTTGAACACTTCGTTGCCCGGCGCGACTTCGATGTACAACGACGCCATTCCCTGGATCGGGAGATCGCCCTGCGTGATCGTTCCCACGAACGCGGCGTACTGCGGCTGCATACGGTCGAGATAGCAATACGCGCGGAGTTCAAATTTATCAGCCATTGAATGTCTCCAGATCACAGACGACAGACCACAGACCAAAACGGGAGTGCCTTGGCATTATCTGTTGTCTGAAATCTGTTGTCTGTTATCTGACATTGCAATTCCGAGCGGTGTAATAAAAAGCGGCTTGGGTGGCACAATCGTTTTCACGCGCGTGATGCGCTCGACCACTTGCGCGATGCCTTCGAACATCGCCGTGCCGCCGA
Source organism: Anaerolineae bacterium (assembly GCA_038253185.1). GTDB lineage: Bacteria > Chloroflexota > Anaerolineae > UBA4142 > SHND01 > JBBSHK01. The sequence goes on from JBBSHK010000166.1 coordinate 652, forward strand.
CGAGATATATCACGTCCACATTATGCCCGCGAATGTGCCGCGCCACAATCGTCGCCACTTTTTCCATCACCGGTTCGATGAGTGGATATAGACGCGGCTGCTCACGCGGATCGGTCTTGATTTTTTCCGCCTCTTCAAAACTCTTGTTCAACGCGCCCGCGATGACCAGTGAGAATTGCGTGCCACCAGTCGCCTCGTCCGCAGTATAGATCACTTTGCCGTCGCGGAGAATCGCAATGCCGGTGGTGCCGCCGCCCACATCCACCACCGCGCCATCGCGAATTTGCAAAACCGAATTCGCGGCGGTAGGTTCATCCACTTCGTTCGTGCAAACTAATCCTGCCGCATTCAAAACGTTCGCCGTCGCGCGGACTTCAGCACGCGGTACGCCGGGCGGGTAACCGGTCGCGGCGTGAGTCAACTCAAATCCCAGTCGCCTTTCAACCTGCTGCTTCAACTCTTTCAGCAAATCAATCGCGCCGACGAAATCGACGACGAGTCCATCGCGCACGACCTGCGCGAAACGGTACGTGCCCGCGAGCGGCAGAAAATTTTCGTCAAGCACCAGTAGTACCGCATACGCCGTTCCGAGGTCCGCCCCGATGTGAACACGACCGCGATAGCCATTGCTCCGTGCTTGCATCGCGCGTTCCGTCTGCTGCATTAACGTGTCGAGCTGCGGATTCACTCAAAACGTACCTAACAAAACCCAGTCCAAGTGCTTGAGACGTTTCAAACTTAGCACAGCGGGCGAGGTTTTCATCCTCACAAGTTCATTTTGTTAGAAACTCTAAAAGCGCCTAACAAAACGCGGGCTAAGTAAAGAGTTTCGTGAGAATGCAACACGGCGGGCGAAAATTTCGTTGAGGCAGTTTCATTTTGTTAGGCGCTTTAAACGCCCGACAAAACTATTTGGAGGAACCGAGACCATTCGCATCGCCATTGTTCTTCAAGGACGCTTGAACTCACGCTTGCCCTTAACCGCCCACGCCCGCGCGATAAGATGAATCGAGCCGTCAGTTTGGATCGGCAAGCCCGCGCGAATTTTTTCGCGCAATGCTCTTCTCCGCTCCTCGCTCAAAGACATCGAGTAACTCGGCGCAGGCCCTTGTCCACCGAGAAACGGCGACCAGTAGTCATCGAAATCGCGAAAATCGGTCGGTACTTCGACGGCGCGCGTCTCGACACCGCTCAATCCGTCACTTCGGGATTGTCAGGCGCGCCCTCAAAACTTGCGGTCACGAACCCACCACTCCCCAGCGCGACCCTGATCTGCTCCGCAAGCGGCGCGGGGAGTTTCGTCATCAGATAGTCAAGCACGACCTGCGTCGCTTGTTGTGCCTGCTCGTGCGCGAGTCCCGTTTTTTCCGCGACCCAGTTTACTAATTCGTCCATTGTCCGCTCCTCTGTGCGCCGTTCAACTTATCCGAGTCGCAGCGAAATCGAAACGCCGTCGCGCACCGGCACAATCGTCGTGAAAAAATCGCGCGCCTCCATCAGTCGCCGCGTTAATTCGCGAATCTGCCGCGTGCTCTCTTCGTCATTATCCGTCGCCACGCGCCCGCTCCACAACATATTATCGCAGATGAAAAGTCCGCCTACGCGCAATTTTTCGCGCGCCACATCGAGCGCGGCGGGGTAGCCTTCCTTATTGATGTCACACAGCACGATGTCGAACTGCCCACTCACGCGGCGCGCAATTTCCAGCGCATCGCCTACATTAAACTCGACGCGATCGAGCAGCCCCGCGCGTGTGAAATACTCGCGCGCGCGGTCGGCGTTTTCCTGCGCGCCCTCGGTCATCACCACCTTGCCGCCTTCGCCTATGGCGAGCGCAAACCACATCGCCGAGTACCCGTAACCCGATCCTAATTCAAGCACTCGCTTGGCGCCGATGGCGCGCGCCACCAGATGGAGCAAGCGTCCACTTTGCGCGCCGATGATGGGAAAACCGCGCGCGAGTCCGTATTCGCCCATCTCGCGCAAAATGGGATGCTCGACCGCGAGGGTCTTGTTCAGATATTCATCAATTGTCGGATTAATTATGTCCATATCAAGCTCGCGAGGGAGGGGGGTTAGTGCCGCCTTGAACAATATCCACACGCAATGAACGCGCGGCGCACCAGTTTATTTCCATCGGCATCGTAGGAAATAAAATACGGCTGACCGCGTGTCATCAAGTGCATGAGATCCACCTGATCGCCGGGCTTGGCATCATAAATGCGATCCTTGGACGCGAGTTTTTCAACGTGATCGCGCACTGCCTTTGCCGCATCGCCGCCGGCGCGATAGAAATGCGAAGCCGCGACAATCCCCGCCACGTCAATGTTGAGCGTGAGACCGGACTGCACAGGAACGAGCGCGCCGTCCGCTACGCCGAATTTTTTTCCGCGCAACCGCATCTTGCGCTCGCCGCGATATTGTACAGTACGCGTCTCGTCTGTGCGTTGACCTAACTCACGCGCGAATATCAACTCTTCGCCGCGTAGATGCAATGCCTTGTCCAACACTTCGGGCGGTAGCTTGTCGGCTTGTACTCCCTTTGCGCTCACCGCCTGCGCGCGCACGGAGGTCGTTTTGCCATTACGCGTCGCGGTGTGAGGACCAAAAGTATCCGCATCTTTGGCGGCGAGAATCCGGCGGCGCACAAAGACTTGCCTCAGGAGCGTAAAGTAGCGACTCGCGGACTTTTGCTGGTCGGCTTTCAGCATCGAGATGGCAATCACAGAAAAAGTGGCATCGCCGGGCGGCGCGAGCAACAAAGCACTCGCGAGCAAACGGCCGGCTTCATCACGCGCTTTGACGAGCGCGTTGTCTTCGGGCAAACTCGAATCGCCCTTGCGCAGCAATTCGTAAATGCCCACCAGAATTTCGTAGAATGCACCGCTAAAGACGCGCGAAAAGCTGTGGGACTCGGACGAAAGTCTCGATGCGGGAGCTCTGGCAGGCAGCTTCCACGTTGCCTTGTATTTGAAAAGGTTGACCAGATCGCGCAAGTAATTTGGATCGCACGCGCTCGCGCCGTACTTGTCGTACAACGCGCCGGCGAGTTGCTCGGCGAGTCGCGAGACCCCATTGCTCTGTGACAAATCACCCTTGTTCTCTTTGAGCATCGCCGCGCGCACCGTCGGGTACTGCAGCGTGTTCAACAGCGCCGACATGTCGCCGAACGCTTCGTGGAACGCGCCGGTCTCCGGGTGCAGCGAATCCCAATAGTCGGGATGATGCGCGTCCAAAACGGCGTGACCACATTCGTGCGCGATGATGTCGCTGGATTCGCTCGCATAGACGGTCTTGCCCGTTTTCTTTTCGGCGTCATAGAAAAATTTTAGCGCGTGGCGATCATAGTACGCGTTCAGGTCTCGACCTGCGCGCGGATTCGCCGGCAGCGGATCCCCCGGCTGCCAACTGAACGCCGCGCCAAAATAATCGCTCCACGTATCGTACGTGCGCGCAAGGATCACCGCGAGCTCGCCCCATTCAAACTCGCAAGTGCCGGGCGGAAAATCGCCGCTGCTCTGGGGCCACCCGGCGATGCTGAATTTACTCACGCTGCCGCTCGGATACGCCTGCGCGAGCGGCACATCCTTTTCGGCAGGATCATTGAAGTACGCGTTGACGAATTTCGAGACAGCGTCCATCGTTCACCTCACAATTGTTGAATGTTACAGGTTGACTGTTGAAAGTTTTCAAACTCGCAACTTTTAACCTTCAACCGCGCTTCACGCCATATACGCGCGCTTGAGCCGAAGGCGTCCGTTCTCATCCGCTTGCACGTACCAGGGCTTGCCCGCTTCGCGCAATTTGTCAGGATCAATTTCCTCGCCGGGTTGGGCCACATAGACCTGCTCGTTCGCGACGAGCTTGCTCACGTTATCGCGAATCGCATCGAGCTGTTGCGGGTCGGGCGATTCAAATTTTTTCTTGACGAGTTTGCCGTCCTTGTCGAAACGCAAATCGCCTTTGAGACTCACGTCAACACTCACGCCGGAAGCCTCGCCCAGGTCAGCGCCTTCGAGCGGCACCGGTGTGTTGCAGGAAAATTGAATGTTCGTCCCGCGCGCGGTCGCCTTCACGTTCTCGACGCGCAGCGTGGCATCGTCCGGAACATGCAACTGCGGACGTGCGCTTTCAAGAAGCTGACTTGCGTGCGCGGGGTCCAAGTGGCGCGGTTGTTTAATGTCCACGTTTGAAATTGGGAAATGGCGCGCGCAGTTTGCGCTTAGCCGTTGTTCCCGCCGCGACCGCCAAAGCTGCCCTTGCTCGTTTGCGGCAAAATCATTTCGACATTTTCGTGCGGGCGCGGGATCACGTGAACACTGACCAGCTCTCCCACACGCTTCGCCGCGGCGGCGCCCGCATCCGTTGCCGCTTTAACCGCGCCGACATCGCCGCGCACCATCACGGTAACGAGTCCACCGCCGACGTATTCGCTGCCGATCAGTGTCACATTCGCCGCTTTCACCATCGCGTCAGCGGCTTCGACCGCGCCGACCAAGCCCTTCGTCTCGACCATACCGAGGGCGATCATTCCTGGTTCACGAGCTGACATATTTCTCATCTCCTCCGAAATAGAATCTGTGCGCGGATTCGCCGCGCGGGATTTTGTTTTTCTACTGCTTGCGCGTTTGGGCATTATCGATTCACCTCACGCACCCACCGTCATTTCGAGCGACTTATGCGAGAAATCTCAACTGAAAAACCGAGATTTCTCACTTCGTTCGAAATGACATGCGTAACATCAGTTATCGAGACTTGGAGGCGTCAAACCCTTTACGCGCGACGCGGCGAAGTCCGTGACTGCTGCGGGGCGAACGCGCTTTCGAACCTTGGCGATGTTTGGTGGCGCGCGCCTCCAACCACTTTTTTAATGAACGTTGACTTTCGCAAGAGTGCTTACCCAATATTATGCCTTCGACGCTAATGTCCTCATCCAAGTCCGCCCAATGGATTCCCAAGCCATCACCGATGAGACGCCACTTGTTTCGTTCTGCACGCGTGCCGTTCAAAAGGCGCGGATACCAAGCCAACGGGACGGAGATGGTTCGTCCGTCGGTCAGATCAAGTGCGAGGGCATCGTCGGTCACGCGGACCTCGCACGCTGTTGCGATCTGTGCATTAATCAAAGTATTCATTCCACTTCCTCAAAAAGCGACTTTTATTGCCTCGACGAGTCGTTCGATTCTATTGATTTCATTTTGGCTGAACCCTTTGCTGTATTCGAGTCTCACAGGGTCAAGCCAGAATTTAGCTTTATTCCTTTCGCGCTCGACGTGAATGTGTAGCGACTCATCGCGATCGCTTGAATAAAAGAAAAACCGATATGGTCCGTGAATCCACGCAGTTGGCATGCATCAGTCCAATTTCAACGATTTGCATATTTCGCCGATGCTTGTCGGCTCCATTGCCGCCAACAGAGCTGAACCCTCCGATATTATCTCACTGCACTTCTTTTTGTTTTTCAAATTCGCACCGGCAGGATGCTCCAAGTATGTTGAATTATTTCCGTTCCCCTCCGAAATAGAATCTGCACGCGGGTTCACCGCGTGGGATTTTGTTTTCTTGGTACGCATAGGTCGAGGCGTTGCTTCGAATCACACTTTCAGTAACTTTGAAACGTCAATGTCCTCGTCAATCTCTTCGCAATGTATTCCAATACGCTTCGCTATCAGCTGCCAATGCCAAATTATGGAGTACCTATCAATGGATAATCTCCTTGGCATTCCGCGATCTGTGCAGCTCTACGGAACTCAACCAGTTCTCGATACCGTCCCAATAAACATTCCTCCAAGAATCATGTGCTCCATTTTGAGAGTACATTATCGTACCGTACCGATTAATGTTATTTGATTGTGACCCAATGTAATCCTTAAACCTTGTTGGACTCCCCAGCATTCGACGCAGTGTGCTCTCGTGAGAAATGCCGACTTGTTCTGGTATACCACCATCGTCGTAGCGAAGGAATTCGATGAAAGTCAAGAACTTCCCTGTCAGCAATACGCCGCCCTGCTCTGCCCCTCTCAAAACTCGTCAAGACATTATGCCCCAATCGTCGCAGTTCTTCCAATATCGGCAACGGGAAATTCTCGTTCGATTAAAAGCGCTTCATCTTTATGCCGATTCATTTTCGAGGATTTGCTTTTCGATTTCTTCGCGATGCGCACGCGCGTA